>NZ_JASOER010000010.1:0-89598 GCF_030212665.1 Pauljensenia sp. UMB9872
CATATATAGACCCGATTTAGCTAACCTGAGCAGCAAGAACGTCTGAGCTCAGACACACTTTTTGCTACTTAACCCCTCTTTACCGCGCGAGCGTTTGAGGGCCTCCCTATCGCGTACTCTGGTGTCAGCAACCTCAACGAAGAGCCTCAAACTCGAAGAAGCGTGGAAGAAATGACAGGTCGTTTTATCTCAACCCACTCGGTGGTGCTTGTTCTTCCGATGCACATTTCACATTCACCGGTTCGTGGCGCTTCCATCCATGCCGATGCTTCTAGCTCGCGTCCCGGGGGTGGTTTTACAACCCTATCCGCGGTGGCAGCTCTCGGTATCCCGGCTGCGCTGGCTTCCCCGTTAGGCACTGGACCGAACTCGTTCACTGTTCGTCGCCAGCTCGTTGAAGCTGGAGTTGAGGTTCTTATTCCAGAACTGGTGGGTGACATCGGCGTCGCAATGCAGTTGATCGAACCCGATGGGTCGATGACCTCGATTGTGACGTCCGGTGTTGAGTCAGAGCCGTCGCGTACAGCGTTGGACTCTCTTGTTCTTACCCCTGGCGACTTGATCCATATTGCTGCCTCTGACTTGACGAATCCTCATTCTGCGAAGGTCCTTGCGGGATGGGCTGCAGCCCTGCCGTCATCTGTCACTCTTGTTGTGGCTGTTTCCCCGGCAGTTGAGCAAGTTCCCGTTGAACTATGGCGCCAGCTGTTGCATCGTGCTGACGTCGTGACAATGAATGTCCGTGAATCGAACACCTTAGCGTCGATCCTCGACTCTTTTGAGCCCGGCACGGGAGTGCGTCACCTGATGCGACCCGAAGCTGCGCTGGTTCGTCGCACGGGCGCGTCGGGGTGCGAATTGCAACGCACACAGACTGATGAACCCGTTACGATCCCCGCCTACGAGACGCATGTCGTCGACACCGCTGGTGTCGGTGATACACACATCGCGACAATGTGCGCCACTCTGATCGCCGGCAAAGACGTTGCGGAAGCATGTCGTATCGCGAACGCGGCTGCCGCGATTGCGCTCTCTCACGAATCTGCTCTTCCTGTTCCCTCACGCGAACAGATTGATATCGTCATAGAAACAGGAACAGTCGAGAGCCTCGCGGCGCTGTAAAGACTGCACGTGCGTCTCTTTCCTCTATTCGCAGACGTGTCATGAGTGTGAGATCCGCGTGAGACTGCGCTTTAACGGCGCGCCGATCACGATTCGCCAGGTCTACGGGTAGCGTTTTGATCATCATGGCTAAAAGCAACCCATCTGCCCGAAATGGCTCGAACGCCAAGTCGCGCCAGCGCACGTCGAATCAGAAGCAGGCTCAACCCGAGATAACGGAGAAGCCGGGGCTCCTCGCCTCGTTCTTCTCAGCAATCGGGCGTGGCATTGCCTCGATGGTTCGCGCGTTCATTGCAGCTGATGTGCAAGTAAAGCGCGACGGCCTTGCGTTTGTACTTCTTGCGCTAGCGATCGTTGTCGCCCTACGCGAGTGGTTCCACATTTCCGGCCAGGCTGGGGATGTATTGCACCACGGGGCAGCCGGCCTCGTCGGTCTATTCTCTGTCGTTGTCCCACTGGCACTTGTCGCACAAGCCGTAGAACTCTTCCGTGCGCGCTCGGGAAACCACGCTGTGCCACACCACACTGCAGGTGGTATCGGGTTGACGGTTGCCCTGACCGGTTTGGTGCATATCAGTCAAGGAAATCCGGCATTCGATGACCTAGCAGCTATTGAATCGGCCGGTGGCATTATCGGCTGGTTTATCGCGCGCCCACTGACACTTCTGCTATCAGGGTGGGGGGCTGGCGGAATCCTCATTCTTTTGGGCATTTACTCGATCTTGCTGGCAACTCGTACGCGTGTTGCCGATGCTCCGGCTGCTCTCGCTTCCTTCTTCCGTTCGCTGACCCACCGCGGTGGCGATGAAGAAATGAGCGATGAAGAACGCGCACGCGAACGCAGGCGTCGTGCGCGCGAAGATCTTGCTGCCGGCGATGATCCTTTCCTTGAACAATATGACGGTGATGAGTCGTTCCGTTCCCCACAGATCAGCGATGACCCGACGGTTGTCCTTGAACAGGATGCGAATGCGGAAAAGTATGTTGATAAGCCGGCGCGCAAGTCTCGGTTTGCGAAGAAGGCTGAGCCTTCCCCCGATCCGCAGGACATACCAACTCAGGTGATTTCCCTGTCTGATGCGACTGCTGGCATCGATGAGCTGACCGCTGATATAGCGACCTCCGAAGTCGATGTGCATGGGGGAGCGACAAGTATTCCTGCTCCGCCGATCACCGATCCTCCCGCTCAGCCCGGTTTCCAGCCAAACCTGGATGATGCAATCACGTACACGCTTCCCCAGGCCAATCTTCTTGTTGCCGGCCCGCCGCACAAGACGCGCTCCGAGGTCAATGATCAGGTTGTCAATGCGCTGATGCAGGTGTTCGCTGACTTCAACATTGATGCGAAGGTCACCGGTTTTTCACGAGGTCCGACAGTGACGCGCTACGAAGTCGTTCTTGGCGCCGGCGTCAAGGTTGACAAACTGATGAACCTGACGAAGAACATCGCGTATGCGGTGGCTTCAGCTGACGTGCGTATCCTTGCTCCGATTCCTGGAAAGTCCGCGATTGGCATTGAAATTCCGAACGCTGACCGCGAAAACGTGGCACTGGGTGACGTGTTGCGTTCCGGCGCTGCCATGCGCAACCAGCATCCGCTGGTTGTCGGCGTGGGTAAGGATGTCGAAGGCGGGTACGTTGTCACGAACCTCGCAAAGACTCCTCACATGCTGGTCGCTGGCCAGACGGGTTCCGGTAAGTCGAGCTTCGTGAATTCGATGATTACGTCGATCATGATGCGTGCGACGCCTCAGCAGGTGCGCATGATCCTGGTTGATCCCAAGCGCGTGGAACTGACGATTTACGAAGGCATTCCGCACCTGATTTCGCCGATTATCACCGATCCGAAGAAGGCCGCCGAGGCTCTCGAATGGGTCGTGCGCGAAATGGATGCGCGTTACGATGATTTGGCTGAGTATGGCTTTAAGCACATTGACGATTTCAATAAGGCTGTAGCGTCTGGTCAGGTTCAGGCAAAGCCCGGCCTGCAACGCACGCTTCACCCGTACCCGTATTTGCTGGTTGTGGTTGATGAGCTCGCCGACATGATGATGGTCGCTCCGCGCGATGTTGAAGCCTCGATTCAGCGCATCACTCAGCTGGCGCGTGCCGCTGGCATCCACTTGGTGCTGGCGACGCAACGTCCGTCTGTTGACGTTGTGACCGGCTTGATTAAGGCGAATATCCCCTCGCGTTTGGCGTTTGCTACCTCGTCCCTGACTGACTCTCGCACGATTCTCGACCAGCCGGGTGCTGAGAAGCTGATTGGTCAGGGCGATGCTCTCTACCTTCCTGCCGGCGCTTCGAAGCCGTTGCGCGTCCAGGGCGCGTGGGTCAGCGAGTCGGAGATTCACAAGGTTGTCGCGCACGTGAAGTCGCAGATGCAACCCACGTACCGCGAGGATGTGGTTGCGCCGGCGAAGAAGGTCAAGGTCGCCGAGGATATTGGCGATGACCTCGATGATCTGTTGCAGGCAGCCGAGCTAGTTGTTTCCTCGCAGCTGGGTTCGACGTCGATGCTTCAGCGTAAGTTGCGTGTCGGTTTTGCCAGAGCAGGTCGCCTGATGGACCTGCTCGAGTCACGCGAAATCGTCGGCCCATCCGAAGGGTCGAAGGCGCGCCAGGTGCTGGTTGCGCCCGAGCAGTTGCCTCAGGTCCTCGCCATGCTACGAGGCGAAGCAGAGACGCTAGATGAAGCAGCCGAGGTTGTGCCTTCCATGGGTGACGCGGCCACGTCAACTGATGATGGCGTTCCTAGCACAGATGCGCGCACTGGTGTGGTCGATGGTGCTATGTCGGCACCGGACCCATATTCAGGACATGATTTTGGCGGGAATGCACCACAATGGGTAGATGAAGAGCCCGAAGATGATGAGGACGCTTGGCAACTGACCGGTCGCTAAGGTAAAAAGGGGTTTGTTATGGGAAGTAATGTTTCTCGTGTTGATCATGAACACCATGTTTCTTCATGGAACGTGCCCAATGCCCTGACCGTTTTCCGTCTGGTTCTGGTCCCGGTATTCATCTGGCTGATGTTCCTTGAGGCCCCTGTTGCACGCTGGTGGGCTGTTTTAGTCTTCATGGTTGCCGCCACAACAGATCAGCTCGATGGGCATATTGCGCGTTCGGCGAATCTCATCACAGACTTCGGTCGTTTGATGGATCCGATTGCGGATAAGGCACTTACGTTGGGTGCATTCATCATGCTTTCGATTGCTGGATTGTTGCCGTGGTGGGTGACGATTCTGATTGCTATTCGCGAGCTTGGTATTACCGCTTTGCGTGCAGTTTTGTTGCGACGTGACATTGTTGTGTCGGCAAATAAGGGTGGCAAGCTGAAGACGGTTCTGCAGATTTTCGCGATCTGGTTGCTTCTGATTCCCTGGCAGTCTCTGGGTGCCTCGTGGCCCGCATATGCTTCGCTGACCCACGGAATGCTGATCTTCGGTTGGGTTGTCGCAGGCCTGGCGTTGTTGATGACTGTCTGGTCTGGCCTGGTTTATGTTGTCGAGGGCGCGAAGCTCTGGAAGACAAGCTCACCTCAAGGTGAGTCAAAGTGACTCAACTTATTTAATGATGAGACACACTTCGCCTTTCGCGTCTTATCGTTGAAATTTCGCGGATAAGGTCCGCATTTCTTACGCTATCCAGTCGGCTGATTGGTCTTATCACGTGGTCTGCACGCGCATTTCTATATGGTGGGGGATACTCTTTTCTTATGAATGCTTCACTGACTACCGCACCTTTATTGAGGACTGAGCTTGGCGACGTCCTGCGTGGTATCCGTCAGCGTCAAAAGCGCACGCTCAGAGAGGTCTCTGCCGGTGCTCAAGTTTCGCTGGGATATCTGTCAGAGGTAGAGCGCGGTCAGAAGGAAGCGTCGTCAGAGTTGCTTGAAGCTATTTGCGAGGCCCTCGATGTCCCGCTGTGGTTTGTTTTGCGTGAAGTCTCTGACCGCCTTGCCGTTGTAGATGGCGTTGTTGTTCCGGATACTGTTCCGGACGACCTTGTCCCTGTTACCTTGATTAGCTGACGCGTGAAGGTATCTGAATTCTGGGAGGGCGTCGACACTGTCTTTGGGACGACGCTCGGTCGTTCATACACGTCTGACCTCTATCTCACTTCGCTACGTGGAACGTGCGAAGAGGCCCTTGATTGCGGGGTCGCTCCTCAGGAAGTGTGGGATGCGTTGGTCGACGAAGCGGGTGTCGACCCGTCCGTGAAGTGGATTCATCGACTGGATCAAAAAGAGCGACGTAGGTCTCGTTCGTAGCTTTCGGCGCGTCGCCTGAGGGTATAGAACACCTGTTCCATCTATCATTTCTTGTAGATGACGCATTTTGCTCCCACTTATCCACAGGTAAGCAGGTGTGCAATGTGGTTTGCCCATGGTCAGGCATACCGTCATTGTGTGTCCTCGGAGAGGGGATCACACTTCAAAGGCCAGAATAATCGTCAGCCGGTGAGGCTCGGATCTTAAGAAGGACATCATGGCAGGTCGCAAGAATGCACCCGTGTCTGCTCCCAAGGGAAATGACCGCAACAAGGCGCTCGAAGTAGCGCTTTCTCAGATTGATAAGCAATTCGGTAAGGGCTCTGTCATGCGCTTGGGCGACGACTCGCGTCCGCCGGTACAGGTGATCCCCACCGGTTCGCTTGCTCTGGATGTTGCTCTCGGCATCGGTGGCTTGCCACGTGGTCGCGTCATCGAAATCTACGGACCCGAATCCTCCGGTAAGACCACCGTTGCTCTCCACGCTGTCGCCAGCGCTCAAAAGGCTGGCGGTAACGCAGCGTTCATTGACGCTGAACATGCTCTTGACCCGGTATATGCAAAGGCGCTGGGTGTTGATACGGACGCTCTGCTGGTTTCTCAACCCGACACCGGTGAACAGGCCCTTGAAATTGCGGATATGCTGATCCGCTCCGGTGGCATCGACATTATTGTTATTGACTCGGTTGCAGCCCTCGTTCCTAAGGCTGAAATCGAAGGAGAAATGGGCGATTCCCACGTTGGTCTTCAGGCTCGCCTGATGAGCCAAGCACTTCGTAAGATCACGGGTGCGCTTTCCGCCACTGGGACCACGGCCATTTTCATTAACCAGCTACGTGAAAAGATCGGCGTCTTCTTCGGTTCTCCCGAAACGACAACGGGTGGCAAGGCTCTGAAGTTCTACGCATCGGTTCGCATTGATGTTCGTCGTATTGAAACCTTGAAGGAAGCGGGAGCCCCGGTCGGTAACCGCACGCGTGCCAAGATCGTAAAGAACAAGATGGCACCGCCGTTCAAGCAGGCCGAATTCGACATCGTCTACGGCAGGGGCATCTCGCGTGAAGGTTCGATTATCGACATGGGTGTTCAGGCTGGCGTCGTGCGTAAGTCGGGATCTTGGTTTACCTACGGGGACGATCAGCTTGGACAGGGCAAAGAAAACGTCCGTCAGTTCCTGATCGATAACCCTGAACTTGCCACAGAGATTGAAAACAAAATTCTGGCAGCCCTCGGAATCGGTGAACCACTTGAGCCCGAAGACGAAAACCGAGATCTTCCTGACATCGATCCGATGGAAGATGCAGGTTTCTAACAACAATGGTTCGTTATCTGGATCCTGAAGATCATCCGGAGCTCGAACGAACTCGCAAGGCGCGCTCCTCAGTCGGAGAGCGTCTTGCGCGTTTAAAAGAGAAGAATGCTGCTCTGAGGGGCACTGAAGCGATCGAAGCAGCGCGTGAAGTTGCTCTTCGACAGCTTGATTCTCGAAGCCGTTCGACTGGCGAATTGCGTAGCGCTATCGTCGCAAAAGGTTTCTCAACCGAGACTGCCAACGAAGTGATTGATCGCCTCCAACAGGTTGGGTTGGTTGATGATGCTACTTTTGCTCGCATGCTTGTTCATGATCGTTTTGAACTTAGCGGGAAGACTGGGCGAGCACTCGTTGAAGAACTACGACGTAAAGGACTGTCGCGCGCCGACATTGAGCAAGCACTTGCTTTGATAAACCCTGATGATGAAGCGAACAAGGCATTCGATCTTGCCTTGCGAAAGCGCAGGTCAATGGGCAGTGTCAGTCGCCAAGTTGCCTATCGTCGGCTGGTTGGTATGTTGAGCAGAAAAGGGTATTCGCCTTCGGTTGTCTCAAGTGCCGTCTCGCAGGTGCTTGCTGATTACGCCGAAGCTGAAGACAACGAATAGCACACCATGCTTTGCGGCTGTGCGTTGAGTGGAAGAACCTCATGCCTGTAGAAGAAGCAGTTGAATTGATTCAACAATGCTCACTGAATCATGTCACCGTCAGCGTTGCTGAATCACTGACCGGTGGAAAACTGTGCTCCACATTGGTTGATGTGCCGGGTGCATCAGCTGTCCTTCTTGGCGGAGTGTGCACCTATGCCACCGAATTAAAAGCTCAAATCCTGGGTGTTGATCCCAGCCTGCTACAGTCATTCGGTCCCGTTGACCGGCGCGTTGCAATTCAAATGGCGCGCGGAGTCTGCGAGCTCACCGGTTCAGACCTTGGCATTGCAACGACGGGGGTTGCTGGTCCTGGGCCGCAGGGACTTCACCCTGCCGGAACCGTGCATATCGCCTGCGTGATGGGCGCTGTTGAGCGCCATCGCCTCTTCCACTTCATGGGGGACAGGGAAGCAGTACGCAACCAGAGTGTCAGTGCAGCTCTCAGCCTTGCCCACGATCTTCTTCACTTCACCCGAACCGATGGGAATGATTAAACTGTCCGCGATGGAAACGAATGTAGACGAAGCATCTCAGGTAACTCTTCCGCGCACCTATGCGATTAAAACGCTGGGATGCCAGATGAACGTTCACGATTCTGAGCGTATGGCTGGCTTGCTGGAAGAAGCTGGACTCATCCCGGTTGACCGCGTTCCTGCAGCCCAGGCACGAGCAACTGATGCCGGTGACATGGGTGCCGACGTTGTTGTTATCAACACCTGCTCGGTTCGCGAGAACGCTGCGACGAAGCTGTATGGCAACCTCGGTCAGCTCGCGTCGGTAAAACGTGAACGTCCGGGCATGCAGATCGCCGTCGGTGGATGTCTTGCGCAACAGATGCGTGACGGCATTATCGATAAGGCTCCATGGGTTGATGCAGTGTTTGGAACACACAATATTGATGTGCTCCCCGCCCTGTTGAAGCGTGCTGAACACAACCGCAAAGCTGCCGTCGAAATTGAAGAATCGTTGAAGGTCTTCCCGTCGACTCTGCCCACTCACCGCGAATCCGCGTACGCTGCGTGGGTTTCAATCTCCGTGGGATGCAACAACACGTGCACCTTCTGCATCGTTCCTCATCTGCGCGGTAAAGAACGAGATCGTCGTCCCGGAGAGATTCTGTCCGAAGTTCAGGCGGTCGTCTCAGAAGGTGCGATCGAAGTGACGTTACTGGGACAGAACGTCAATTCATACGGTGTCGGTTTCGGTGAACGAGGCGCATTCGCCTCTCTCCTTCGCTCAGTGGGGCAGATCGAGGGCCTCGAACGCGTACGTTTCACATCACCTCACCCGGCTGCCTTCACGGACGATGTGATTGCAGCGATGGCTGAAACTCCCACCGTGATGCCCAGCCTCCATATGCCACTTCAATCTGGCTCCGATGCGGTGCTTCGTCAGATGCGACGCTCGTACAGGCGCGAAAAGTTCATGGGTATTCTCGAAAGAGTCCGCGCCGCGATTCCCGATGCTGCAATTACGACAGACATCATTGTTGGCTTCCCCGGTGAAACCGAAGAAGACTTCCAACAGACGCTGGACGTTGTCGAACAGGCTCGATTCTCATCAGCATTCACGTTCCTCTATTCCCCGCGCCCGGGTACGCCAGCTGCCGATCGTGAAGACCAGGTTCCCGATGATGTCGCACTGGAACGCTACAAGCGCCTCGTTGCTCTTCAAGAGCGAATTTGCGCGGAAGATAATGCTGCATTGGAAGGCACCACGGTTGAGGTCCTGATCTCTGAGGGCGACGGTCGTAAAGATGGTGAAACACTGCGCGTTACCGGGCGAGCCCGTGATAATCGCTTGGTGCACGTTGCTTTGCCGGAGGGTATCAGCGAAGCAGATAAGCCACGTCCTGGCGACATGGTGACCGCTACCGTCACTCACGGTGCCCCGCACCACTTGATCGCAGATTCGGCTCTGACAGGTGGTCTATGGACTATGCGCCGTACGCGCGCAGGCGATGCGTGGGAGCGTCGCCAAGCTCATGAGGAAGACGAACGCGTGTCGTTGGGTATTCCGACGATCCGCGTGGGACGACCTCACTGAAACTGCTCGGTTCCCTATAGACGCATAGCAGGTGTGCTCCGCTCAACGAGCGATGCACACCTGCTATTTCGTTTCGCGAATCGCGCACCAATCGTGTGCGCACTGATCAAGACTTACGCGCGTGCCAGCAAAGCCGGCATTTCGTTCAATGCTTGCAGTGTCACTCCCAGTCCGCGACGCACCATCGCATGGATCTGACGGTCTGACATCCCCTTGCCAGCGAAGAAACGGGTCGCCAAGATAACGACCTTGCTATCTTCAGTTTCAAGAGCGAACGTGGTCGGCTGAAGATGGTCGACGTTCCACTTATTGGTGAGTTCGTTCAGGCGAGGCATGTCGAGCTTAGCTGCTCTCTCAGCGTCGAGCTCTATGCGTGCTTCGATCTGAATCCACGGCGAATCTGCTGGTTCGCGGTGAATCTGGATGCGAGCACCCTCAACTTCAGTGATAACAACGAATTCGTTTGAGCCGTGGGACAGTCCATCTCCAGCAACAACGTTTTCAATTCGTTCAATGCTGACCTCAGAAACCTCGGTACCCCACTTTTCAGCGGCTTCATCAGCTTCCATACCCGGTGCCGGCGTAGCGGTCTGGGACAGGTGCTGGATCGGTGACTCGGTCAGTGGTGAGGCGCCGTCACCCATCGAAAATGACTTCCATTCAGGCATTGGAGGCCTCCTTTGTCCACGGGTCAACGTACATCTGGTCAAGACGGTTTTGGACCGCGATGGATGCGAGCACGAACTGCTGGACCTCTTCTGTCAGCTGCTCATGAGTCGCTCCAGCTACCCAGTTGAAGCAGTGGAAGAGGCGGATACCGACCATCCCTTGCTCGGTGGTGTAGGTTGTCGCCTTCGGCACGTATGTTGAAGCGTTCAACGTGCGCATTGTTTCAAGCAGAGCTTGCTGGTGCGACGGGTGGAAGAAGCGGGGGTAGTCGACAACGCCCTGTGCTGGAGACGTGGGCGGGACGATGAATCGGATTGTACGGTTTGGAAGCAGAGCAGCAACTTGATCCTTGGACGAAATGAAGGGGAAAACGCCCATGTCTTCAAGTGCGCGTGCAATGCGGTCGATGGTGACCGGATCTGTTGTTGTCACACTCATACTGCTACCTTACGGGGTTTGGTAGACGGCGGGAAATAGGAAGTGCCATTTAGACTGAACCCATGGCTGACACTCATTCTTTAATCCCAAGCGCTGATGCGCGCTGCACCACGTCTGATGTTCAGGTGGGGGATTGTGAGAGCCAGGCGATGACTCTAGCGAATCCGTCGCAACTGATTGTTGCTGTTGTTGGACCGACAGCGTCGGGTAAGTCTGATTTGGCCCTGGATCTTGCCGAAGAATTGGGCAGACGCTGGGAAGCAAATGGCGGTCAGATCGTGAGTGCTGATGCACTTCAGCTGTATCGGGGCATGGATGTTGGCACGGCGAAGACGCCGCTGGAGGAACGTCGCGGGATTCCTCACTATCAACTCGATGTTCTCGACATCAGTCAGGAAGCGTCGGTTGCCCACTATCAGACGCATGCGCGAGCGGACCTAGCAACGATTCACGGCGAGGGAAGCGTTGCGATCGTTGCCGGCGGTTCGGGTCTTTATCAACGTGCGTTGCTCGATCATATTGAGTTCCCTGGAACAGATCCGAAAGTACGCTCTGCATTGGAAGAAGAAGCGGAAGGCCCGCTGGGCAGTCGGGGGCTTCATGGCAAACTCGAGGCCCTCGATCCGGTGTCTGCTTCTCGCATTGATCCGCACAATGCTCGTCGTATTATTCGTGCCCTCGAAGTCATTGAACTGACTGGCAAACCCTATTCGTCGCATATGCCGGTCAAAGAGTTCGTGAAGCCGTCTGTGATGATCGCGATCCGCCGTGACCTCGATGAATTGGATCGACGCATTGTTCTTCGCACCCAGATGATGTTTGATGACGGTCTGATTGAAGAGACTCGCGCCCTGATCGATCAGGGTTTGCGCGATGCGAAGACGGCGTCGAAGGCGACGGGGTATGCCCAGGCAATTGCGGTGATCAATGGGCAGATGACCATTGATGAAGCGAAGGAATCGATCGCTATCGCGACCAGACAGTTGGCCAGGCGTCAGATCAAGTGGTTGCGCCCTGACCATCGCGTGATCTGGATCGACGCCGAAGAAGGCACCTCGAAGAACGACCTGCTGGATCGGGCACTTGAAATCGTCCAAAAGACGGCGGACTACTACGCCGGCGCGCAGACCCACTAGCGTTAACGATATGACTGCTCTACGTCCCTCAACTCGTATTGCGAAAGCCCACGGCACCGGGAATTCCTTCGTTGTCTACACAGATGCCGATGACACGAACGATATCGATGCTGTAGAGGTGCGTCGTCTCTGCTCACCTGCGTTCGGTATCGGCGCTGATGGGCTGATGCGTGCCGTCATGAAGGACGGTCGTTGGTTCATGGACTACCGCAATTCCGACGGGTCGATCGCGGAAATGTGCGGCAACGGCATCCGCGTCTTTGTTGATCATCTGCGTCGCGAAGGCCTCATGGCCGATGAGGAAATCGAGGTGGGCACCAGAGGGGGAGTTCGCACTGTCCGCGTTATCGATCAGGGGGACGAGGCCGAGGTTCTGTACCGCGTTGACATGGGTCCAGCTCAATCCAGTGGAACGGCCGACATTGACGTGACGATCCCGGGCATTGAGAGGGCCCTGCGCGGAATATTCGTGGATATGCCGAACCCGCATACGGTTGTCGCGCTTGCGAGCGAAGAGGAACTCCAGGACATTATTTTCCCGACCACTGATGCGTCCGAAGCTCCCGAGGCCATGCGCCCCACCTATGCGCCTTTGAATGAGCGCGGTACAAACCTTGAAGCCGTCGTTGACCTGACTGGCCCGGAGGACCAGAGTGGCCACATTCGTCTGCGCGTCCTTGAACGCGGAGTTGGTGAGACCCTTGCGTGTGGCACGGGATGTTGTGCGGCGGCCCTTGCAACGGCTATTCGTCGAGGTGAGGGAGCGCCGGCCTCGTGGATCGTTGACGTGCCGGGAGGTCGCGTGTGGGTAGATCTGGACGGTGTCCTGAGCTGGGAGAACGGTCAGCCACATGTCACCGACGCTTCAGTGATTCTGACTGGTCCTGCGACTCGCGTCGCTACATTCGAACTCGTCTGATCCTGTTTCTCCCGCTAAAAGGTCTGCGTTGCCCGCAAAAAGCGGGGGCAGAAGTTCAGGCGCCCGGGCGAACTTCGATAATGCGGTAGCCCTTCTTTGACGCACACTTTTCAGCGACGTATCCGCGACCGTTCAGCCATGAAATGAGGGAATCGGCGCCAAGGTTTCGCTGCACAACAAGATAGGCGACACCCGTGGGACTCAGGCGACCCAGCCACTGCACCAGCAGAGCATGCAGAGCTTCTTTGCCGATACGGATCGGGGGGTTCGACCATATGACGTCAAAACGAACGTCATCGGTGGCTACGGCTGCAAGGGCCTCGTCTTCGCTCATCGCGCGCACATTGGTGCAACCGTGAGACGCGGCGTTTCGGCGCGTGAGATCAATCGCCCGATCGTTCACATCAACAGCCCAGACGGTAGCCTCAGGTGCTTCCTTTGCCATTGCCAGAGCAATCGGACCCCAACCGCACCCCACATCAAGGAAAGTGCCGGTGGTGGGAAGGCAAGGAGCTTCGGCAAGAAGCTGGCGAGTTCCTAAATCCAGACGGCTGGTCGAAAACACCTTCGATGAGACGGACATGTCGAAGTCATGGCCTCGTACGCTGTAGGTCAGCTTCGATACCTCGTCGGCGCGAGCAGGGCTGGACTGAGAAAAATACTGTTGATTCACGCTCTTTAGCCTAGCGGGTTGACTGCCTGGCAACGAACGCACCGAGAGGGGCGTAGGTCGCACGCCGACCGAATAGGTGCCACACTTAGAGGACACACATACGCGGAAGGAACTGAATGGACAATCCCGGATTCTCGGCTGACGACGAATTGGCACAACAGCGCGCGAATGACGTTGTTGCACGCATTCTGGCGCGTCGAGGCACGGCGCTTGAATCCACCGCCGGCCAAGACCACTCTGCAGATGCTGGCGACCTTGAACGAGAGGCGCGTGCCGGTACCCGCCGTATCCAGGGATATGCCAACGATCGTGAGGAAATCTCCGAAGTCGAATACCGCCAGATTCGCCTCGAAAAGGTTGTCCTTGTCGGTCTGCGGACGACGCAGACTGAAGAAGAAGTCGAGACTTCGCTACGTGAGCTTGCTGCGCTTGCGCAAACCGCCGGATCTCAGGTTCTCGATGCGGTCGTGCAAAAACGGGTGAAGCCGGATCCGGCCACCTATCTGGGGTCAGGTAAAGCGAAAGAGCTCGCGGGAATCGTGCGCGCCGTTGAAGCCGATACCGTCATTGTTGATGAGGAACTGGCCCCTTCCCAGCGGCGCGGACTGGAAGATGTTGTCGACGCAAAGGTCGTTGATCGCACCGCTCTCATTCTCGACATTTTCGCTCAGCACGCGAAGTCGCGTGAAGGTAAGGCGCAGGTCGAGTTGGCTCAGCTCGAATACTTGCTTCCCCGTCTTCGCGGCTGGGGCGATTCGATGTCCCGTCAGGCGGGTGGTCGAGTCGCGGGTGGTGCGGGTATCGGTTCACGAGGTCCGGGCGAAACGAAGATCGAATTGGATCGTCGTCGTATTCGCACGCGCATGGCGAAGCTCCGCGAAGAAATACGAAAGATGGAGCCTGCCCGGCGCACTCAGCGTTTATCGCGTCGTCGCGGAGCTGTCCCTTCCGTCGCTATCGTTGGCTACACGAACGCCGGTAAGTCCACTCTGCTCAACCAACTGACAGGCGCAGGGGTCCTAGTTGAAGACGCTCTGTTCGCCACCCTTGATCCGACGGTGCGTCGGACCCAGACAGCGGATGGTCGCGAATACACGCTGTCAGACACGGTTGGTTTTGTTCGGAATCTTCCCACCCAGCTGGTTGAAGCATTCCGCTCGACCTTGGAAGAAGCGGGCGAAGCCGACCTGCTCGTTCACGTTGTGGACGCCGCGCACCCCGATCCGGTGGGACAGGTTGAGGCTGTTCACCAGGTGTTGGGTGAAATTGAGGGGGCTCTCGATATCCCCGAAATCATCGTGCTGAACAAAGCTGATCTTGCATCTGCAGAGCAGTTAGCACTGCTTCGCACCTACTTCCCGTCGTCGGTAGCCGTATCCGGATACACGGGCTTTGGAGTCGATGAACTTCGTCATCGCATTGAAGAAGCTCTACCCAGGCCTCGTATTCAGATTGACTGCGTGATTCCATATTCGCGTGGCGATCTGGTCCATCAGATTCACGAGGATGGCGAAGTCGATCACGAAGAATATGTTGCCGAAGGAACGCGCATTCGAGCTCGAGTTGATGAGCACCTTGCAGCGCTCATTCGTGACGTGGCGCTACCGGTCGCTACCGAAGGTGCCCCCTATGTTCGCCAGGACAGTGGCGAATGAGCGAGGAAGTAGAAGCGGTAAACTCCGAAGCCCGTAAGGCCATCGAGGTCCTCGATGCGGTGATCGAATCAATGGGGGGCACGCAGCGCGATGGCCAGCGACGAATGGTCACCGATATCAGCGAGGCCCTGAAGTCTGACGGTCATATTCTGATCCAGGCGGGCACCGGTACGGGTAAGTCGATTGGCTACCTCGCGCCACTTCTCAGTCACTGCGTTGCAACTGGTGAGCGCGGCCTCGTCACCACCGCGACTCTGGCACTCCAGAGGCAGATTCTGACGAAAGACGCGCCCACGGTCCAAGACGCAGTTGCGAAGGTGACGGGTATTCGTCCCACTGTCGCCGTGCAAAAGGGCTGGTCAAACTATCTGTGTTTGAACCGCGTCAACGGTGGGTATCCGGACGAGGGCACACTGTTCGACCCGGCACATACCCCGTCGGTACACTCGTCGACCTCCGCGCTTAGCAAAGAGGTCCTGCGTCTTCGTCAATGGGCGAAGGAAACCGATACTGGCGATCGTGATGATCTGATCCCCGGTGTTGATGACCGAGCGTGGAGACACGTCAGCGTCGCCAAACGTGAATGTTTAGGCAAGACCTGCCCCTACATTGATGACTGTTTTGCCCAGCAGGCGCGGGAGACGGCCGCTGAGGCTGACCTGGTGGTCACGAACCATTCTCTATTTGGCATCCATTGCACGTCGTCGAACGATCTGTTTGAAGACATTGGTCCAGTCGTTGTCGACGAAGCCCACGAACTTGCTGAGCGGGTACGAAGTCAGGCGACGCTGACGCTGTCACAGACCATGATTCATCGCGTATCACGCAAGCTTCGAACCAACGCGAAGCTTGAAACTGATGCTCTTGATGTGGCTGCAGTCGATTTTGTTGCCGCTCTGACCCCGTGCGGACAAGGGCTGATGAGCTCTCGTCCGCAGGCGCTTGTCGGCGCATTAGCGGTGCTCGATAATGTCTCGCGCGAACTTGGAACTCAGCTACAGGCGTCATCTGCTGATCAAGCAGGCAAGATGCTTGCGCGCGGGTCGCTGGACGAATTGCGGGACTTTATCGCCGGATGGAGTGAGGACCCGGCATCGATGGCGACTTTTGTGACGAAAGATGACGCGGGGAATGTGTCGCTGAATCTAGCGCCCCTTGATGTTGCGCTTCCCGTTGGGGCCAAAGGGTTCTCTGGTAGGCCGGCAATCTTGACCTCAGCGACTCTGACGTTGGGTGGTTCTTTCGACCAGATGGCACGCGATTGTGGATTCATGGTGTCGAAGCAGCCGTGGACGTCGCGTGATGTGGGCACCCCCTTCGATCCGGCGCGCCAGGGGATTCTCTATATTGCTTCCGGCTTACCAGATCCTGGGCCGGGTGGGTTGTCTGACGCTGCTACGGATGAATTGGTGGCGCTTGCCCAGGCATCTGGTGGGGGAATGCTGGCGCTGTTTACTTCGTGGAAGGCAGCGAATCAGGGGTACGAGGCTCTGAAGGATCGGACAGAACTCACCGTGTATCGCCAGGGAGATGAAACTTTGAGCGTGCTGGTTGACCAATTCCGTAGGGAGCGCGATGCCTGTTTGGTTGGCACCTTGTCGTTGTGGCAGGGCGTTGATGTTGTGGGCGACTCGTGTCGACTGGTTGTCATCGACCGAATTCCATTCCCGCACCCCGATAATCCAGTGACGAAGGCGCTGTCCCAGGATGCCGATGCGCGTGGTATTGGAGGGTTTTGGGGTGTTTCTCTTCCCCATGCTGCGCTTCTGATGGCGCAGGGGGCTGGGCGTCTGATTCGATCAAGCTCGGACAGGGGAGTGGTGGCGATCCTTGATCGTCGTGTGGACACGAAGTCCTATGGTGGATACCTGCTGAATTCGTTGCCGAGAATGTGGATAACACGCGATCAGGAGGTCGTGAAAGGGGCCCTAAGTCGTTTGTTAGAGGTTAGCTGTTAACAATGTTCTGAAATTGGGTGACGCAGTTACCTTGAAGCAATGCGAATTCGAAGAAAATATGATTCAAGTTTGAGACTATGAAACCACTCAACGAGGAAGGAAGGCATCGTGCCTGGACGTGTGAATAGCTTGTATCCCCCGAAGTCATCGGGTCGTCCGTCAAAGATCGCTGTCGTGGGGGCTGGGGCTGTTGGTACGGCAGTCGCCTACGCGTGCGCAATGCGCGGCGATGCTCGAACAATCGTTCTTCAGGACATTAACAAGGCCAAGGTTGAAGCCGAAGCTCTCGACATGGCACATGGCATTCAGTTCACTCCGTGTGGCAGTGTTGAAGGCTCAGACGATGTTGAAATCGTCCGTGGGTCTGACCTTGTGATCGTGACCGCTGGTGCCAAGCAGAAGCCGGGGCAGTCGCGCCTTGAACTTGCTGGTTCAACTGTTGAACTGATGAAGAAGATTGTTCCGAACCTTCAAAACGTTGCGCCCGACGCAATCTTCATGTTCATCACGAACCCCGTGGATGTTGTTACCTATGTGGCGCTGAAGCTGACCGGTCTACCACGCAATCAGGTATTTGGATCTGGCACTGTGCTTGATACGTCGCGTCTGCGCTACCTGGTGTCGCGTGAAACCGGCGTGGCTACCCAGAATATTCACGCCTACATTGCTGGTGAACATGGTGACTCAGAAGTTGCGCTGTGGTCCTCCGCTGAGATTGGTAATGTTCCCCTTGAACACTGGGGTCCGACCTTAGAGGGTAAGCCGTTCGATATTGGATTGCGTAAACGCATTGCTCAGGATGTTGTTGAGTCTGCCTATAAGATCATTGAAGGCAAGGGTGCGACAAACTACGCAATTGGTCTTGCTGCATCGAATATTGCGAGTGCCGTCCTTAGAGACGAAAACCGTGTTCTTACCGTCTCTAGCCTGCTGGAGGACTGGGAAGGCATCTCGGATGTTTGCATGGCTGCGCCGACAATCGTTGGTCGTTCGGGTGCGGGCAGGGTCCTGAATCCGCCGTTAACGCTGAATGAGCGCGATGGTCTGACTGCCTCTGCGACGCGCCTGCGTCAGGTGGCAAGGGACTTAGGCTTCTAAGTTCTGTATCTGTCCAGTGTGGGGAGTGCTCGTTGGGTGCTCCCCACACGTGTGTGCTGTGCGTGCAGGGGGACGAGGCCGGGGCTACGCCCCGGAAGTGGCTATGCCAAGGAACGCAGGACGGTGACAACCTTGCCCAAAATGGTGGCTTCATCGCCTGGGATGGGAGCGTAGGATTCGTTGCATGGCAGGAGCCAAATGTGGCCGTCTGTCTTTGAGAACACTTTGACCGTAGCTTCGCCGTCGATCATGGCGGCAACGATTTCTCCCTGGGATGCGTTCGATTGGGAACGAACAACGACGAAGTCGCCGTCTAGAATGCCAGCGTCCACCATGGACTCTCCGCTGACCTCCAGCATGAACATTTGCCCGTGGCCGGTAAGTCGAGTGGGCAGTTCGAAAACATCTTCCACGTACTGCTCTGCTGTGATCGGAGCGCCCGCGGCAATACGACCAACCAGGGGGATTGACGAATTGTCTTCGTCAACGTGTCCGGCTGGCAGGTCAATGGTGACCACGTTCGTGGCTGTTTGGGGTGCCGGAGTAGTTGGCGCGTCCATGCCGAGCTCCTGTTTCGCTGCCACGGAGAGCTCAAGGGTGCGCGGTAAGCCGGGGACTCGTTGGAGGTAGCCGGCGCGTTCCAGTGCATCCAAGTGGTACTTCACGGTTGATGGGGAAGCAAGGTGCGCGCGTTGGGCAATCTCTCTGACAGAGGGAGGAAAACCGTGCGCGCTGACTTCTTCGTGAATGACAAGAAGGATCTCTCGCTGGCGACTAGTCAGCGTTGCTTTGTCTGTCATGAGGCCCTCCGTGAGGTTGCGTGCAATTCGGTTTCTACATGGTTGCTGATGCACTTGTTAGGTCAGATTATCTGATTCTGACGCGAAAATGAAACATTTGTTCGAATAAGTCTCGACTTTCGTTTGAAGACCTGTTATCGTACAAGTGTTCGACGAACATATGTTCGATATGTTGTGAAGGAGATCCTCATGAATGCATGTGCCGGTGCTACTCTTGCCCACGATGCTCGTCCACACCTGCACCTTGTTCAGGGGATGGCTGATGGCGCCGATGTGGTCTCGATTGATTCTGCTCCTTCCGCTCGTCGGCGTAAGGGTGTTCTTCGTCAAGATGATCCCGCAACGCGTCGTCGTCCAGCTCGTCGTCACCAAGCGGTCGGGGTTCAATCGACCATGTCGATCAGACATGTCGTTCGTGGCGTGTGTGCGACGCTCGCTCTCAGCGTTGTTGCGGGCCTGGCTGGATTCGCCCTGGCTCCCGATGTCTATTCAGGTCCGACCATTGAACATGCTGTGACCGGTGGGGAATCGGTCTGGTCGCTGGCTCAAGGCGTTGATACTGATCGCAGCCTGGAAGATGTTGTGACAGATATTCAGCGTTTGAATGGCATCGAAGGTGGCTTGCAGGTGGGGCAGAAGGTCATCCTTCCGCTGAACTAACACTCAGATCACCAGCACCTCATGCGCGTTTCTTTTTTGTCTTTCTTATTTGCCGTGTAGCGTTAAAGGCGTGCATTGCCCTTTCTGTCATAACCCAGATTCACGAGTCGTCGATACCCGCATCGCAGATGATGGTGCCTCGATTCGTCGTCGTCGCGCGTGCACATCATGTAAGAAACGTTTCACCACGCTTGAAACATCCTCGTTCCAAGTTGTGAAGCGCGCCGGTGTCGTCGAGCCTTTCTCGCGCAACAAGGTCGTTTCCGGTGTGAAGAAAGCATGCCAAGGACGCCCCGTTTCTGACGACGATCTCGCAATCCTGGCGCAACAGGTTGAAGAACAACTCCGCTTAACCGGAGTTTCAAACGTCTCTTCCGATGAAGTTGGAAAAGCGATTCTTCCCTTCCTCCGCGACCTCGACGAAATCGCCTACCTTCGTTTTGCTTCCGTCTATCGAGCCTTTAATACCCTCGAAGACTTCGAAGAAGCCATCCGCATCCTGCGTGAGCGTAATAAAGACAATGCCTCCGCATCCACTTCGGGCTCACACTCCTCATCCAAGACGAAAAAGGCGCCATCGAACCGAGAGATTCTGGATTCTCTACTCGACTCGTAATTAAACGTTTCGGCGTCACCGTGCACTCTGGGCGGGGGCGCTGGGATGATCCCCGCCCAGAGTGTATCTGTCAGCTAGTCGTTCTTTCGATTCGTAAACTGGCGAATTTTAGTTGTCGCAGAGTCGGCGACCTCCATTACCTGTTCGCGAACACGCTTACGCATGACCTTTCCAAGCTGGGAGCGAGGAAGCTCCGTCATTACCACGAGCTGGCGTGGTAGGGCATAGTGAGCAATAGACTTTTCGGCCCACTGGCGAACATCAGCAAGAGTGATCGAAGCACCGGCTTCAAGGACAATTGCTGCGACGACATCTTCGCCGGTCGAGCCGGCAGGAATACCGATAACGGCTACGTCGCGAACTCCTGGCATAGAGCGAACAGCGTTCTCAACCTGGCTGGGGTACACGTTAAAACCAGAGGCGTTAATCATTTCCTTACGACGATCGGCCATGTAGATGAAGCCGTCGCGTACTTGGACAAGGTCGCCCGTACGAAGCCAGCCCTCTTCGGTAAAGATCTCAGCTGTTTCCTCCGGTTGCTCCCAGTATCCGGAGAATACCTGGGGACCTCGTGCAATGAGTTCGCCAATTTCGCCGTCTTCGACATCCTTGGTCGGATCATCTTGGTCGACAATGCGGATGTGTGTGGATGGATAGGGAATGCCAAGAGCGCCCGGGCGACGGTTCTTTGCCAGAGGGGAACCTAGGATGATCGGTGAGGCTTCGGTCATGCCATAGCCTTCAATCATCAAACCGCCAGTCTTTTTTTCCCAACGTGATGCCAAATCAGCAGACAGTGGCATAGCGCCCGAAAGTGAGAACGTCATCGACGTCAGATCGACATCCATGGTGGCTGCCGTAGCCAGCAAACGTTCGTACATTGGTGGAACACCGAGGAAGAACGTACAGGGAAGACGCTTCTGGCTGGTCAGAATCATGGTCGTGTCGAATTTCGGAAATAGCGCAATTGTGGCACCCAAACGCAATCCCGACAATAAGCCGATGGTGAAGCCAAAGGCATGGAACAGGGGAAGAACGCAGTAGAACACTTCAGCGTTCTCGTGCAGGATCGGCACCCATGCGATCGACTGGGCAATGTTCGCCATCACATTACGGTGTGTAATGCAGGCAGCCTTCGGAACACCTGTCGTACCGCCCGTATGAATGAGCAGAGCCGGATCGTCAGGACTCGCAGGGCAAGAAGTGGTCCAGCGTGGAGCCTGATCTACAGCCTGGTCCCACGAACGAGCCCATGATGGGGGACGCGTCGACAAAGCGTCACGCTTCGTGCGAGCAGACTTGATCGGAAGCTTCAAAAGCAACTGGCTAGGACCCGGAAGAGCCTTCGTCAGGTTGACAGCAAAAACCGTGGTCCCACGATCAAGGAACGTTAGCTTTGACAGGGTTTTTTCCCATGCAATGACAACGCGTGCGCCGTGGCGGTTAAACTCCTCGTGAATTTCATGGTCAGGAGCCAGAGGATTGTGCTCAACTACGATTGCGCCAAGGTGCATCGTTGCAAGAACCGCAACAACGTGCTGAGGACAGTTTGGCATCGCCAGGGCAACGCGGTCACCCCGGCGAACTCCTGCATTGGCCAACACAGTTGCTGCCCTGCGTACGCGCGTCATCAGTTGCGCGTACGTGGTTGGGCGCGAGAAGAAGTCCAGAGCAATCTGATGCGGATAACGTTTCGCTACCTCTTCAACCATCGCGGGAATGGTCTGATCCGGCACCTCAACAGTTTCAGGAACGCCGGGGGCATATTGGCCTCGAAGCTGGTCAGTAAGAGTCACGTTGTCCTCCGATTCTTTACTACCTACGATACCGTAGGTTAGCTGAGGTCAGGCCGAGGAAAGACCAAATCAACGTTTTTCTCTACAGGGTCGTCGTAATCAGACGAATAGTGTCCTTCATCGAGCGAATCTTCTCGATCGCATCGACCGGAAGTTCGGAAGAAATGTCGGTCAGCACATAGCCGGTCGATCCTGCAGTCCCCAGTATCTGACCACCAACATTCGCGCCCATTTCGGCAAAGGTGTGGTTGATATTCGCCAGAACACCGGGAGTGTTCTTGTGAATCAGACGAATCCTGTAGCGAGACTCTTGCGAAGCATTCAAGGTGAGGTTCGGCAGGTTCACCGACATGTCAGTTGAACCGGTGTCCTGGTAGTCACTGATTTTTCCCGCGACGAAACGACCAATATCGTACTGAGCCTCTTCCGTCGAACCACCGATGTGCGGAGTAAGAATAACGTTATCCAGCTTGACCAAAGGTGAATCAAAAGGATCGCCATTCTTCTTCGGTTCTTGGGGGAACACGTCAACGGCAGCACCGGCCAAGTGACCCGACACCAGCGCATCATGCAGGGCATCAATGTCGACGATGAAACCTCGCGACAAATTGATGAACAGCGCACCGGGCTTCATCATCGCGAACTCACGAGCGCCAAACAGGTTGGTATTTGTTTCCTGACCATCAACGTGGATCGACACGATATCCGCTTCGCGCAATACGGATTCCATCGTCGGCATCTGGGTTGCGTTGCCCAGAGACAGGCGCTCAGCCACATCGTAGAAGATGACGTTCAAACCCATTGCTTCAGCAAGCACGGACAGCTGAGTGCCGATATTGCCGTAGCCAATAATGCCAAGCGTGTGACCGCGAACCTCGTGTGCACCATCAGCGCTTTTGTCCCAAATGCCACGGTGGAGGCGAGAATTCTTCACGGTGACGCGACGCGACAGGTCAATGATTTCGCCGATTGCCAGTTCCACAACGGAACGCGTATTCGAATACGGAGCATTAAAGACCGAGATGCCCAGTTCGGTGGCTGCTTCCAGGTCGATCTGGTTCGTCCCAATGCAGAAAGCGCCAATTGCTTTGATCTGTGGGTTGGCTTCGAGAACGCGTCGCGTCACCTCAGTCTTCGAGCGAAGACCCAAGTACTCCACGTCCTCGAGGGCTTTAATCAGCTCATCTTCGTCCAGGGCACCCGCGTGGCGAGACACATCAATCCCGTTCTTTGCGAAAACCTCGTCAGCAACCTTATGGGGATTCTCAAGCAACAGTGCGCGTATCATGCCACCATAGTGCCAGAAAAACACCAAGCGATTGCACAAGTGTTCGCGCTACGGATAGGAACGTCTTACCACTGATCCATTCCCTTGGGCAGATCGTTCGAAGTGATAGCGACCAAATCATGCGTCGCACGAGTCAATGCGACGAACAGGTCACCAACACCTTCAGCAAAGATCTCGCCGGGCTCAACCACGATAACGGTGTCGAACTCAAGCCCCTTGGAACTCGATGCACTGAGCAAAGCAATCCGCGAATCAAGTGCGCTCTCGCCTGTGGAATCGGCATTCCATGCGTGGCCTCGTGAATCTGAAACCAGAATCGCGACCCTGCCGCTTCCTTCACCCGAAGTGGCATCAAGTCGCTCACACGCCTGCGAAGCCGCCTGAATTGATGCCGCCCACGCCGGCGAATCCTCGCGTGCGACCGGATCCGTATCCGCTTCAACAGTCACGACGCGGTAGCAGTCCTCAACGTCGCGGACCGCGCTCATCGGGTGAATGACAGGCTTACCGGCGCGTGCCATCACGGCCTCAGCGATGGCGGTCAATGTCGCCGGAGTACGGTAGGACACCGTCAGAACAAACTCATCGCTGTAGGCTCTGCTTGCCGGCCCCAAGGCTTCAACCCACGTCTTCGGACGCTTCGATCCGCGTCGCTGATCCAAGTCACCAACAATCGTGAACGACCGCGACGGACAACGACGCAACAAACTACGCCACGCCATCGGGGAGAGATCCTGAGCTTCGTCAACGACAATATGGCCGTATGCCCACTTGCGATCGTTGGCTGCCTGCTCAGCAAGAGGAGTCCACATTCGCTGAGACAATGTGGACTCGGCAAGCTGCTCAGCATTCACGATGCCTCCACCAAGCCCCTGGCCTTCGATCGCAGCTCGTGCGCGTTCAATTGCAGCACTTTCTGATTCTGAGGACTCGATGCGCGATGTGGGCATCGGTCCAAGCAATTCTTCGAGCTCGTCTAACAGGGGAATATCGGCGTCGGTCCACTCAGCACTATGACGTTCAACGAGTGGCAACAGGCGGGGTGAAACGGGGCGGCCTGCTCGATCGTTAATGTGCGCCAACAGTTGGGGGCGCGCATAGAGGCGACGAAGAAGAGTTGTGGCGGACGTTGGCATCCACGCAAGATTGATCGTGCGACGCGCATCAATGGAGTCGCGGATTTCGCTGATCCACTCCGCTTTATCCTCGTTGGAAGCCAGCACTCCACCGGCCGACGAAGCATCGGAGGCTAGGCGCTCTGCCAGAACCTCCATCAGTTCCAGAGCAAAACCTTCGCGCGCCTGATTGTGAGTGCGACGCGTATGCCGTGCATGGCGGATCGCTTTCGACACGTCATCCGGCGTCAGCGTTACCGTGCGACTCCACACCTGCAACTTGGTTGGTGTCGACAATTCGCGTGGCAACATTTTGACCGCTTGCTTCAGTAGCTGCGCCCAGCCGATATGACCTTTCGCTTGGGCAACGCCCAGTGGCTCCGTTCCACGTGCGTCTACGCCGGGCAACAGGTCGCCCATGGTCGTCGAAACGACGCCAGTTTCACCCAGTGAGGGAAGAACCTGTTCGATGTATCGCAAGAAAATGCGCGACGGCCCGACCAAAAGAACACCGGAACGCTCTAAGCGCTCACGTTCGGCATACAGCAGGTAGGCAATGCGGTGCAGGGCGACGGCTGTTTTACCGGTTCCCGGACCGCCTTGGACGACGATCGCGCCGTCGCGAGGAGCACGAATGATTGCATCCTGTTCGGACTGAATTGTCGCGACAATATCACCCATGCGACCGTCACGAGCCTTATCAAGGGCGCTCATCAACGCGCCTTCGCCTTGAAGATCCATACCTTCGGCTCGCGACGAATCCAGCAGTTCGTCCTCAAGCGCGACGACGGTGCGCCCGTGGGTTGTAATGTGGCGCCTTCGCACGACACCCTTTGGGTTGACGGCAGTTGCTTGATAGAAGGGCATCGCCACAGGAGCTCGCCAGTCGATCAGGAGGTGCTCGCCGTCGGTGGTCGATAGGGCAACGCGACCAATGTGGTGGTGGTCTCCGTCAGCCATGTCGAGACGACCGAATACAAGGCGGTCTTCAACGGCCTCGAGGCGTGCTGCCATATCACCAAGGTGAGCCGAGAGCGCTTCGCGTTCTGTCCATGCCTGAGGATTTCCTGCGCCGTGGATTGCATGCGTTCGCGCCTGCTGGTCACGGTATTTTTTTCGAAGCTCATCCACCCTTGCATACGCAGCGTCGACATGGCGTTGCTCCGGCATGGACGCCGGCGAAGCAGAAGTCGATGAGTCAGTCATGCGCGTACTTTCGAGGAATGGACAAGATAACGACCATCTATTGTGCCTGAAAAACTGCGACCAGGTGCAACTGTCCGCGATCTGCGACGCAGGGTAGATAGATTCACGAGGCCGACTATTCGCCCAAGGCGAATATCAGTGGGCCCGTCGGGCGCTCCGGCCTGTTTCCGAGTAGCGTTGATAGTACGAATTATTCGTCGAGTTGAATTGACGAGCATGGCATTGGACAGAACAGAAATGAAAGGGCATGTGAACGTAATGAAACCGAATGATGCCCTTCTTTTCGAGCGAGGGCCGGCCAGTGAAACTCATTCGCGCATCCTAGTGATGCACTTCTACGGAAGCATGGATGCTGGCGGAGCGGGTCGTATGGCAGTTGCTGAAATGCTTCGCGCCCTGCCGAATGAACGTGTTGCGACTTTTGATTCCGATCAGTTCTTGGACTACCGCTCTCATCGTCCGATCATGACGGTTCGTGATTGGGTCAGCGAAGAAATGGTGACTCATGAAATCGCAATCGACAGAGTTCGCGATGACTTGGGGAACCCGATTTTGCTTCTGCACGGTCCTGAACCGGATGCAAAGTGGGAGGCATTTGCGCGCATCGTTGCTGATTTTGTGAAGGAAGCTGGTGTTGAGATCAGCGTGTCCTTCCATGGCATTCCTTCGAGTGTTCCACATACTCGTGCAACCCCGGTTCACGTGCAGGCCACGGATGCTTCTTTGATTCCGCCTCAGCCGAAGATGGTGGGGTCACTGCAGTTCCCTGCGCCGGCAAGTTCCTTCGTTCAACGTCGTCTTGCTGAACGCGGTGTGAATGGTATTGCTCTTCTTGCTGCGGTTCCGTTCTACATGGCAGAGTCTGGGTACCCGGCAGGCTCCTCTGCGCTGTTATCCAGCCTGTCTGATTTTGCCGATCTGTCGTTGCCGGTTGGTAACTTGGAGTTAGGAGCAGCTCAGGATCAGGGCACGATCGAGCAATTGATCGAAGCAAATCCAGAGATCATGGCGACCATTACGTCCCTTGAAGAACACTATGACGCGTGGAGTCCTGGCGAATCTTCGTTTTCCCTGAACTCTTTTGGTACCCAGACTCCGCTGGGTCATACTCCTAAACAGGACAAGGACATTGGCGACGTCATTGAGCGCTACTTGGCGAACTTGTCGCGCAGTGAAACAGCATCTGACGATCAGCCGAGCACCGACGACCAGAGCGTAGAGACGGCGGAAGAAGATCCCCTGACTGCGGCCCTCAAGCGTGTTCAACTGCGTGCAACAGACCCAGAGGCCGTGCGTGCAATGACTCCTCGTCACCGTGCCGATAGCGGGGATGACGCATCACTGCATGTCGAAGAGCAAACCGCGGATGAAACCGATCCAAACGAAGAGGCAGATAGCGCAGAAACAGGCGTCATCTGAATCAGGCCTTTGCTCCAAGTTGAGCGTATTTTCGGCTTCAGCTCGCGCCAGTTTCCTTATATCCGATGTCGGCGTCGCGCAGTGCGGATGTGCCCGCACACCACTTCGTCAGATTTACACCGTGCGTCACCCGAGCAGGTAGAGGAAGGCGCCTCAGCGCGCGGTCAAGGTCTTCAACCGGATAGTCAGCTCCGACATACCCGATGACGATAACGTTGCCACGCCTACCGCTTCGCCCCACCTTCGGATCCTGGATGCTCATCACCTGGCCGAAAACCTCGGAAATAGCTGCAATCTCAGCGCGAGCATCACTGCCACCACCGTGAGCGCAGTTGAGGATATAGAGTCCGCCGTCCTTCAACTTTTCCCGCGCAATATTCGCGCACTCGAGAGTCGCAAGATGCGCTGGAACCTGGCCGTTAGCGAAGGTATCGCGCACGATGACATTGAAAGTGGAATCGCGGAACGAGCTCATCACTTCCCGTCCGTCTCCAATACGTATCGATAGTGCGGGAGATTTCGGCAGATCAAACACACGTCGCACCAAATCGGGAAGATCCGGATCGATCTCGACAGCGGTCTGCTTCGACTTCGGACGAAGGTAAGACCAGGCGAGCGGCAGAGTGCATCCCGCGCCACCAAGGTGGAGCGCGCGGACTGGGGTGGCCTCGTCAATCACGCAATCGAGAGCGCACGTCGCATGCTGCATGTACTCAAACTCGAGGCTGGTCGGATCGTCCACATTCGTGCACGATGACTCGATACCGTTGAAATACAGCGTCGCAAGCGCACCATCCCAACGGATCTCAACCCTCCCAGAGGGGATCTCAAAGAATTCGCTTCCGCGCGCAGTTTTTCGGCTCACGCGTCACACTGTAGTCAGTGAACGAAAGCAGAGTCGACCGCGCTCTGGCAACTTGAAGGAGGAGCAATGTCGAACGCTCCCCGCGACGGGCGTGCCCGAAAGTTCTGGGGTGACGATGACTCCCAGACTCCCATCCTGCACGTCGACATGGACTCGTTTTTCGCCCAAGTAGAGATCGCGGAAAATCCAGATTTACGAGGCCGCCCAATCATCGTCGGGCACCTCGGCGGACGAGGGGTCGTCACCAGCGCCACGTACGAGGTTCGCGCTCGCGGTGTGCGAGCCGGAATGCCGAGTGCTCGCGCACATGCGCTGTGCCCGGAAGCGACTTTTGTGTTCTCTGGTAGGGGCGTGTATTCCGAATACTCACACAAAGTGATGGCGATCCTGTCGGAAATCACTCCCGTCTTACAGCAAGTGAGTATTGATGAGGCGTTCCTTGATGTGTCAGGGTCGCGTCGGCGCCTCGGGTCACCAACCGAGATTGGAAATCTGATTCGAGCCCGCATCCATGCCGAAGTCGGTTTACCCGCATCGGTTGGAATCGCAGCCACAAAGTCGGTGGCAAAAATTGCCTCGTCGAACGCGAAACCTGACGGGCTACTGCTGATTCCTCGCGATCAAACCGTCCCATTCCTGCACGGGCTCCCCGTTGGAGCACTCTGGGGAGTGGGCGGAAAAACGGGGGAGAGGCTTGCTCTCGCCGGCGTTGACACAATCGGTGATCTCGCGAACCTGGACATGACGTTCCTGACGCGACTTGTGGGCCGTGCAAGCGCGCGCCACCTGCACAATCTTGCCTGGGGCATCGACCCGCGTCCCGTTCGCGGTGATCGCGAAGTAAAATCCATGAGTACCGAACGAACGTTTGAGTCTGATATTCACGATAGGAGTGAGCTGGAGGCCTTCCTACTACAGGCGTCTCACGAATGCGCAGCGCGTTTGCGCAGAGCCGACATGGTCGCATGGGGGATCGGGCTGAAACTGAGGGACGCCTCGTTCCACACGATCGCTCGATCCGCGAAGCTACACGCTCCGACAGATGTGGGACGACAAATCTACACGGTTGCAAGCGAGCTCTTCGCAAAAGAGGCGATGCCGGCATCGGGGATTCGTTTGGCGGGCGTGAAGGTTGAAGCCCTTCAACCGCGATCAGCTGGTGTTGCGATAGCTCTTGACGATGATGGAAAACCGTTGGCTTCGGAGCGAGCAATGGACCAGATTCAGGGGAAATTTGGCAGGGATGCTCTACGGCCAGCAACTTTGTTACCGCAGGTCAGTGCGCACGAATCGCAATCTGCGCCCCCAACCCATTAGACTCGTCACTAACGGATAGCGGAAGGATGCGTCGTGGCTCTATCTGACTATGAAAAACAAGTACTAGAAGAGATGGAACAGGAGTTCCGTCGTGACGAGCCACGTCTTGCCCGTCAAATGGAGCAGGAAGAAGAAGCTCCAGCTTTGCGGCTTTCGATCCGACGCATCGCTCTTGGAATTTTCGTTTTCATCGCAGGTCTGAGTGTCCTGGTTGGCGCAGTTTCCCTTGGATACTCAGGTATTTCCATCGTGATGGGCGTGATCGGTTTTGCCATCATGGTTGGTGGCGTCTGGTATGCGATCTCTTCGCCCGACAAGAAAGCCGCTCCGCTTACACCTGAAGAACAGCGACGAAACCTCGGTTCGTGGTCGCGTTTTATCGATGACCAAGAACAGCGGTGGGAAGAACGAAAGCGTCGTCGCGATCTTTAGAGAGATCGTCTTCCACCTCGCTTCGAAAAACGTAAAGAAAAGCCCGTGGCCGTACGCCATGGGCTTTTCTGTTGTGTCATCTCTTCATGTCCTCTAGATGTCGGTGCCTGGCTGAGTCTTTTCTGTTCCCACGTGCACTTGGCGCGACGGATGTGGGTTTAAAAGCTCGGATTTGTCGCGTTGGGTGCGGTGGGTGGCGTGGTGGTGCGTGTTTGTGGTTCCCGTGTGCACTTGGCGCGACGGATGTGGGTCTAAAAGCTCGGATTTGTCGCGTTGGGTGCGGTGGGTGGCGTGGTGGTGCGGTTGGGGATCAAGTTCCTGCCTTTTCTAGCCGAGGGGCTTTCGATGTGGCAGGCCTCGTCCCCTCAATCTCAGATGCAGGAGTAGCGGGCAGAGACGGTCTCGCGCAGGAATAATCGGCTAGAACTGAAAATATGCCCCACTTTTCACCACCAGATAGTTTCTCGCAGAAAATCAGACTTTTTAAGAAGAAAAAGTGTCCAAAACTGCGTCTAGATGGTACTAAAAATAATAGATGTGGGGTAAAGTGGTGGAAGTGGGAAACAAGGAAAGGTGGTGAGACATGTTCACTGGTACGTTCGAGCCGAAACTCGACGACAAGGGACGTGTTTTTCTGCCTGCAAAAATCCGTGAAGACATGGGTGAGCAACTTGTTCTCACAAAGGGACAGGACCGTTGCATTTACGTCTACCCGGTTGAAACCTTCAATGAGCGCGCGCAGTCGATCATCTCTGCGCCGACCTCGTCGAAGCAGGTTCGAAACTGGCGACGCGTTTTTATGGCGAGTGCGTTCCAAGAAGCTCCAGATCGACAGGGTCGTATATCCCTCCCTGCAGAACTGCGTAGCTACGCCGGACTCGGCCGTCAGCTCACCGTCATCGGTGTAGGTGATCACGCTGAAATCTGGAATTCCGAAGCGTGGGAGGAAGTCCTCACCGTCGAAGACGACGCGTTCTCGGATACGAACGAAGAAATCTTCCCAGGAATGTTCTAGTTCGTCCCTTTTGGTCTCCACCCGAGGCCCCGACTTCACTTCCCCGATGTCGGAGATCGGTGGGGGACCAAGAGGAACGAAAAGCACTCACATCATCTGCAGGAAAGGGGGCGACATGGAGCTCACCAAGCAAACGTCCGAGCGCCATATTCCCGTCCTCCTGGACGAATGCATGGACATGATGGCTCCTGCCCTCACTGACGATGGTGCTGTTCTGGTTGATTGCACGCTGGGAATGGGAGGGCACTCCGAAGCTGCCCTCAAGCGATTCCCGAACATTCACCTGATCGGTATCGATCGTGATCCTCAAGCAATTTCGCTTGCCTCCGAGCGTCTTGCGCCGTTCGCAGATCGTTTCACCGCGGTTCACACGACCTACGACCACGTCGACGAGGTCGTTGCGACATACGCTCCGGCAGGAAAAGCTGATGCGATCCTGATGGATCTAGGGGTTTCCAGCCTTCAACTCGACGAAGCGGAACGTGGTTTCTCCTACTCCGCTGACGCTCCGCTCGATATGCGAATGGATCCGACTACGGGGCAGAGCGCTGCCGAACTTCTGGTCAGTGCAACTGCTCAAGAGATCGCACAGATCTTGCGCGTATACGGTGAAGAACGCTTTGCCTCTCGAATTGCGCGTCGCATCGTGGAAACGCGTGAAACGCAACCTCTGACCCGCACGGGGCAGCTTGCTGACATCGTTCGCGCATCTATTCCTGCTGCTGCGCGTCGTACGGGCGGAAACCCTTCGAAGCGCACTTTCCAGGCCCTTCGCATCGCAGTGAACGACGAACTCAATATTCTCGAACGTGCTTTGCCTGCTTGCTTTGCCAGCCTGCGCATCGGTGGCCGTTTGGTTGTTGAGTCCTACCAGTCGCTTGAAGACCGCATCGTCAAGGACCTGTTCCGACGTGCTTCTACGGTGGATGTTCCCCACGGTCTTCCAGTTATTCCAGATTCGATGGCACCAAGCGTCGAACCCCTCACTCGCAAAGTGCGCCAAGCTGATGAAGCTGAACGCGCACACAATCCTCGATCCGCATCTGTGCGTCTGCGTGGCGCCCAGCTTGTTCGTGAATGGAAGGAACTCTCATGAGCAGTGCTGCAGCTTCCCGGCGCCCGGTTTCCCGTCCGGAACGTCACGAGTTTGAACTACGGGAGTTCCGAGTTGTCAAGGGGAGCAAGCCTACCCGCTCGCTTCTGATGTTGGGAATCGTCTCTATCGTCGTGATCATTGCGACGGTTCTTGCTTCGATGGTTCTTCACACTCGCATGGCTCAAACAGCGTTTGAAATCCGTACTCAGCAGATTGAGCTGAACGAGCTTGAAGCTCAGGCGTGGTCGATGCAAGCCCAAATTGAAAAGGCAGCATCGGCTTCCGAACTTGAGAAAGCTGCCACCGCTCAGGGAATGGTGAAAGGTGGTCAGACTGGCTTCATTAATCTTGGAGCTGGCACTATTGAAGGCGGAACGGCCGGACACTGACAGGAGATCGTATGACTCAGCGTTTTGGGCGATCTCTTGCCATCCTCATCATTTTCTTCTTCGGTTTGATGGCCTGTGCGATCCGCTTAGTCGATCTACAGATCATCAAGGCGCCCACGCTTGCAACCGAAGGCGAGGCCGTTCGTACGTCGCAGACGGGCATCGCCGCTAAACGAGGCTCAATTACCGACGCGACGGGCACGATCCTCGCGGACTCGATTCTGACCTACAACATTGCCGTTAATCAGATCAACTTGCGTTCTTATGTCCACTCAGAAACGACGAAGGAAAACGGGGTTGAAAAGACGAAGGTTGTGGGACGAGGCCCGGTCGAGGCCGCCCGCCAGCTGGCTCCGCTTCTGCACATGAGTGAAGCTGAGCTTGGCGGCTTGTTTTTGGGTGACTCGACCTACACGTATGTGAAGCGCAATGTTGATGCGGTGACGTATCGAGAGATTCGTGCTCTGGATATTTACGGCATTGAGTGGGAAGCCACCTACGAACGGACGTTCCCCAATGGGAATGTTGCTGCTCCGGTGATTGGTACGGTCAATGCTGAAGGCGTTGGCTCGTCGGGCATGGAATCGCAGTTCAATACGTTGCTGACGGGCACGCCTGGCTCGCAGCAGTATGAGATTGCTCCGAATGGTGCGATTATTCCTGGCGCGAAGAAGACAACGGTTGAGCCTGTTGACGGTGGCTCCCTGCAACTGACGTTGCATGCTGACTTGCAGCATCTTGTTCAAGACATGCTGGATGCTCGCGTGGAGCATCACAAGGCCGAATGGGGCACCGTTGTCGTTGAAGATGTGACGACCGGTGAAATTTTGGTGATGGCGGACTCTGAGTCGACCATCCCAGATAACGCGAATCCTCAGCCTGTGGCTTCGGTGCAGTATGCGGTAGAACCTGGTTCAGTGGGCAAGGTGGTGACGTTCGCTGCCGCGTTGGATGCGGGGACGATCACTCCCACGTCGGTCTTTAATGTGCCCTATTCTTTGGATCTTCTAGATGCGGGTGGTCCGATTACAGACTTCCACGAGCACGATGGTGAAACTCTGACTGCGACGGGTATTTTGGCTGAATCGTCGAATACTGGCACCGTTCTGGTTGGTCAGACTCTGTCGAATGAACAGCGCTACGACATGATGAAAGCCATTGGCTTTGGTGAGCTGACGGGCGTGGAGCTTGCTGGCGAAACGACAGGTATTCTTCGTCCTCCAAGCGAGTGGGCGGGCCGAGATCAGTATGTGTCGATGTTCGGCCAGTCCTATTCGGTTTCACCGCTCCAAGAGACCTCGTTCATGGCCACAATCGCGAACGGTGGAGTCCACATTCCCCCCCGACTGGTCAAGTCGTGGACGAACGCTGACGGGACCGTTGAAACCCCCGAAGAGCCCAAGCCAACGCAGGCCATGAAAGCCGATACGGCGCAGAACCTGATGCTGATGATGGAGTCCGTCGTTGAAGATCATCTGGGTACTGCAGGGGCTGCGAAGGTTGACGGGTATCGCGTCGGTGTGAAAACCGGTACGGCAGATATCGTCGTCAACGGTCAGCACGGCATTGTGTCGACGACCGCCGGCCTGCTTCCCGTTGAAGCGCCTAGGCTTGCTATCTCTGTTGTGCTTTACAATCCTACGGTAGCCTACATTTCCTCTGATTCCTCGGCGCCACTGTTCGGTGAGGTCGCGCAAGCGTCAGTGCGTAATCTAGGTATTCCAGCTTCGACGACGCCGGCAACGTTGTTCCCGACGACGCCAACTAACTGAGACGATGAAGTGAAGTCGCATGAATCGTAGAGGAAATGGCATGTACAGGTTAGCTGGGTGGATTGCTGAAGCAGTTTCAGGAACCCTGAACGGTGCTGACCGTCAGGTTGTGATGAACCGTGTCGTTACAGATTCACGCTCGGCATCAGCTGGTTCAGCGTATGTCGCACGAATCGGCGAGGCCACCGACGGGCATAACTACGTCAAACAGGCCGTTGACAATGGTGCGGTTGCACTGATCGTTGAACACCTCGTTGATGTTCCCTTGTCCATTGCGCAGATTGTTGTCGAGGATTCGACCTACGCTTTGGGTCGCCTTGCCCATGCTCACCTTGAAGACTTGCGTGAGCGTTTTGGGCTGGATGTTATCGCGATGACCGGCTCGGCTGGGAAGACGACAACGAAGGATCTGCTTTTCCAGATTATGAGTACTGATGCTCCCAGCGTTGCCCCTCAGCTCTCGTTCAACAACGAGGTCGGACTTCCTCTGACTGTTCTTCAAGCTGATGAAACAACCCGCCATCTGGTTCTTGAAATGGGTGCGTCCGGCATCGGACACATCAAGTATTTGACAGATATTGCGTCGCCGGATGTTGCCATTGAACTGATGGTTGGTCACGCTCACCTCGGTGGCTTCGGCGGAGTCGACGGGATTGAAAAGGCGAAGGGGGAGCTGATTACAGGTTCGCGTCCCGGCGCTCCAGTGGTCTTGAACTACGACGATCCGCGCGTCATGAATATGACGAAACTGTCGACAGGTCCGATTACGACGTTCTCCCCATCAGGCAAAGAGGGAGCCGATTTCCGCGCTCTCGACGTGGACGTTGACCACCTTGGCCGCGCACACTTCACGCTTGAAGCCCCCGGCGGTCGTGGCCTCGTGAATCTGAATATCGTTGGCGTGCACCACGTGGCGAACGCACTGGCCGCCATCGCCGGCGCGGTGCAGCTTGGTCTTGAACTCGATCAAGCGATTCGTGCGATCAACGAGGCTCGGGCGCTGTCTCCGCACCGAATGGATGTCGTTGATTTACGCATTGACGGTATGAAAGTCACGATGATTGACGATGCCTACAATGCGAACCTCGATTCCATGAGAGCCGCTTTCGCTGCGCTCAATTCGATTGGTGATGGGCATACGAAGATCGCTGTTCTTTCCGAAATGCTTGAACTCGGCGACGAGTCTGCTGACATTCACCGCCAGGTTGGTCTGATGGCGAAAGAAGCCGGAGTCGAGTCGCTGATTCTGTTGGGTCAAGACGCTCCCTATTACGCCGAGGGTGCCGGTGACACCATCGATGCGGAACACGTCGGTAGTGTCGATGAGGCTGTCGCGGCTGTGTGTGCGAGACTGAAAGACGATTGTGTGATCCTTGTGAAGGGATCTTTGTTCTCATATTCGTGGAAGGTAGCGGACCAACTCCGCGAGAAGGGAGTCCAGCGATGATTGGCCTTATTGTCGCCTTCGTCATTGCACTGGTGATTTCCCTGTTGGGAACCCCTTTGCTGATCCGATTCCTGATCGCTCACCAGTACGGGCAGTTCATCCGTCAGGACGGACCGACCCAGCACTTGACGAAGCGCGGTACACCCACAATGGGTGGTCTGGTCTTCATTCTGGCAACCATTATCGCGTGGGTGATTGGGGCGTCGATCGCAGGATCCGGACCCTCGTGGTCCGGATGGACTCTGGTTGTTCTCTTCGCAGGTCTTGGCTTTATTGGCCTTTTGGATGACGGCATCAAGATCATGCGTCAGCGCTCCCTTGGTTTGCCTCCGACCGGAAAAATCATCGGTCAGATCGCGGTTGCCGCAGTTTTCGCGTGGATGTCACTGACCCGCCCCAATGCCTATGGGACAACGCCGGGCACGCTTCACCTGTCCTTCATTCACCTGTCACCCATCACGCTCGGGTTTGCTGGTCTCGGATTGGGGGTCGTCCTGTATTTCATCTGGACGAACCTGATTGTGACCGCCTGGTCAAACGCAGTGAATCTAACCGACGGTCTCGATGGCCTTGCCACGGGCTGTTCCATTTTCGTTTTCGGCGCATACACGTTTATCGCCTACTTCCAGAGGATTCAATCCTGCTTCCCGCAGGGGCATGCGACAACTCTCTGCTATCCGACGCGTGATCCTCTGGACCTTGCAGTTTTCTGCGCCGCGATCATCGGTTCGCTTGCTGGCTTCCTCTGGTGGAACGCTTCGCCCGCTCAGATCTTCATGGGGGATACGGGCGCGCTGGCACTCGGTGGTGCGATCGCTGGCCTGTCGATTCTGACGAACACCGAGTTCATCGCAATCGTGATTGGTGGACTCTTCGTTGTCATCGTGATGTCCGACGTCATCCAGATTTCGGTCTTTAAGGCAACGCATAAGCGTGTCTTCCGCATGGCACCGTTGCACCACCACTTCGAGCTAAAAGGCTGGCAGGAAATCACGATCGTGATTCGCTTCTGGCTGATTGCCGCGTTGTTTGCAGTCGCCGGTGCGGGCATTTTCTACGCTGACTGGGTGACAACGCTGTGAGTGATCGTTACGCCGTCATCGGCCTGGGCAAATCGGGCAAAGCATCAGCAAAAGCTCTGTTGAAGCGCGGGCACGAGGTTCTTGCTTTCGACCAGCGTTCCAATACTCCCACAGACGAATTAGGTATTGATGTTCATGTTGTTCCCGATGCCAGGGATCTCGCTTGCGCCGTTATTGACGCTGGTGTTGACACGATCATCGTGTCTCCAGGAATTCCTGCGCATGCCCCTATCTTTGAACGCGCTCACGCTGCCGGGATCCCGATCTGGGGTGAAGTTGAACTGGCGTGGCGTCTTCAAGAGCAAGGCCCTCATGCTGGTCGCCCCTGGCTGACCGTGACGGGCACGAACGGTAAGACAACGACGGTGGGCATGCTTGCGTCAATTCTTCGGGCCAACGGTGACGACGTTCTTGAGGTTGGCAATATTGGCACCCCCATCACCGAAGCAATCGACTCAGATGCCAGCGTCTTCGCTGTTGAACTCTCCAGCTTCCAACTCCATACCTCCTACACGATTTCGCCTTTGGCGTCCTTGTGCTTGAACGTGGATGCTGACCACCTGGATTGGCATGGAAGCGAAGAAGCATACGCTGCTGATAAGGCGCGCGTATACGAGAACACTCAGGTTGCCTGCATCTACCCGGCCAATGACCGAGTGGTTGAAGAGATGGTTGAAAACGCAGACGTTGTGGAAGGGGCGCGTGCCATTGGGATCACGCTGGGCTCACCTTCGGTGTCGCAACTGGGCGTCGTCGAAGGTGCGCTTGTTGACCGCGCCTACGTTGAAAACCGGCACCGCGAAGCTGCCCACTTGGGTGATTTGAGTGATTTGAGCGCGGTCTATGGGGCGAGTCTTTCCCCGGCTGTTGTGATGGATGCTCTTGGTGCGGCAGCACTTGGACGCGCATACGGTGTGCGTCCGCATGCGGTTCGTGATGGCTTGCGCGCATTTTCTCCAGCAGGACATCGCAGAGCCGTCATCGGGCAAGCCGCTGATGTTACGTGGATCGATGATTCGAAAGCGACGAACGCCCACGCTGCCAAAGCATCCCTATATGGGCTTCCTCCTCACTCGGTTGTCTGGATCGTTGGCGGGGACGCGAAGGGACAGGACTTTACCGACCTTATTCGCGACGTCGAGCCGGTTCTGCGTGGTGCGGTGATCATCGGCGAAGACCGTTCGGACCTACTTAAGGCGTTCCTTGCGAGCGCACCCAATGTTCCGGTCGTTGACGTCGATGGCCATGAGGATTGGATGTTCTCCGTCGTCAATGAGGCTGTCGCTCTTTCACGCCCCGGTGATTTTGTTGTTCTTGCTCCGGCCTGCGCGTCGTGGGATCAGTTTGATAACTACGGTCAGCGTGGCGACGTGTTTGTGAACGCTGTTGACCGTTTGCGTGACCAGTGGAGTGCAAAGTAGATGGCGAAGATCAAGAGCGCCATTGATAGTGCGATCCGTCATCTTCCGCGTTTTGTTTTTGGTACGGATGATGAACACTATGAGATTCAACCGCTGACGACGTACTACATGATCATCGTTCCCACGATAGTTCTGACTATTTTTGGTTTGATGATGGGCTTTTCAGCTCAATCGGTGACATCAATCGCCAAGGGCGCCAACCCGTACATGGCGTATTTGCGTCCCAGTGCCATCATTGTCTTCGCCCTGATCATTGCCTTCGCTGTTCATAAGATCCCTCGCCATATTTTTGTCCGTTTTGCTCCCTATGCTTTCGGGCTGGGATTGATTGTCCAGGCGATGGTCATTACCCCTCTTGGCCGTTCTGAAGGTGGCAACGCGAACTGGGTGTACCTTCCCGGTGTTCCCGTCCTTGTTCAGCCGTCAGAGTTCTTGAAACTCGCTTTGATCGTCTTTCTTGCTTTCATTTTGACTGGACCGAATAGGGATTTTTCAAACTGGCGTCAGATGAGTGTTCTTGCGGGCCTACCCGTGGTTGTCACGCTGATTGACGTCATGCTGGGTCATGACTTGGGTACGGCAATGATCGTGACGGCCGCTGCCATGGGAGCATTGTGGATTGCTGGCCTGCCGAAGCGCTGGTTCGGATACGCGTTCGTCCTCGCTGTTCCGCTTCTGGTTTTCTTGGTCATTCAGAACCCGACGCGTCTTCGTCGAATCTTGGTTGTTCTTCCGGGTTTTGCTCCCAAGCGTGATTTGTCTGCCCCCGAACAGATTGATCATTCGCTGTGGGCTTTTGGCTCCGGTGGTGTTTCTGGACTGGGTCCGGGTGCCTCGCGTGAGAAATGGAATTATCTGCAGGCGGCACACACGGACTTTATTTTCGCCATCGTTGGTGAGGAGTTCGGGTTGATGGGTACGTTGGCAGTGCTCACGGCTCTTGCTCTGTTGGTGTGGGGAATATTCCGAGTGGTTCGTTCAACGTCCGACCCGTTTGTCGCTATCGTCGCTGCCGGTGTGGCAACGTGGATCGGCTTCCAGGCTCTCGTGAATATTGCCTCGGTTACTCAGCTCGGCCCGGTTATTGGTGTTCCACTGCCTCTTGTGTCCTATGGTGGATCATCGTTTCTGTTCACCGCGCTGGCCATCGGCGTTGTCGCGTCGTTTGCGCGTAGTGATGCTGGTATGACTATGTGGGGATATTCTGATCCTGCTACTCGTCGTCGTGATCCTCGGGTTACTCCGAAGCTTCGACGAGCAGGTGGATCCAAAGCTCGAAAGTAGGCAACATGTTGGGCAAAGTTGTTTTGGCTGGTGGCGGTACCGCTGGGCACGTGAATCCGCTGTTGGCTACGGCGACGGTTCTTGCCAAACGTGGATATGACGTCGAGGTCCTCGGAACAGCTCAGGGCTTGGAATCAGATTTGGTTCCCTCTGCAGGGTTTCCTCTTCATGTGATTGAAAAGGTTCCTTTCCCGCGCCGACCTTCCCCTTCGATCTTCACTTTCCCGTTCCGCTGGCGTAAAGCAGTGAATCAGTGCCGTCTGGCGATGCGTGATGCTGATGTGGTTGTCGGCTTTGGCGGATATGTTTCAACTCCCGCGTACCGGGCTGCACGAGGCGCCGGCGTCCCGATTGTCATTCATGAACAGAATGCCAGACCCGGATTGGCAAATAAGGTGGGGGCGCGCTACGCCAATGTTCTTGCGTTGACGTTTGCGAATACTCCGCTGAACGCACGCAAGGGCATCACACAAGTAACGGGTCTTCCTTTGCGTCCTGCTATCGAAGAGCTTGCGTTGGCGCGCCAAGATACCGACGGTGCCCGTGTTGCGCGCGAGCGTGGGGCGAAGAATTTGGGCGTAAACCCCAAGAAGACGACGCTTCTCGTTACCGGCGGATCTCTTGGAGCTCTCCACCTGAACGATGCCATGATCGGTGCGCTTGGCGACTTGCCTGACAATGTGCAGGTGATCCACTTGACCGGCAAAGGCAAAGACGCCCCTGTGCGGAGCAAGGTTGAGAAGTGTTCGGTGGGCGATCGCTACCTGGTTCTGGATTATCTGACGACCATGGAAGATGCTCTTGCATGCGCAGACTTGGTTGTCTGTCGTTCGGGTGCAGGAACGGTTGCCGAGATGACGGCTCTGTCGTTGCCGTGCGTGTATGTTCCGCTGGCTATCGGTAATGGCGAACAGAAGCTGAATGCGCATGACCATGTTGCCTCTGGCGGAGCGCTCTTGGTTGATGATGCGTCATTCAACGCAGATACGGTGCGACAGAAGGTTTTCCCGCTACTGACTTCACCTGAACTGTCCGCTATGGCGACAGCATCGGCAGGATTAGCAAAGATCGATGCTGCCTCGCGTTTAGCTGACCTGGTTGTTTCGCAGATCGCGCGCTAGGGGGAAGAACGTGGAACCTATCGAAGGACACTTCCATTTCATCGGTATCGGTGGAGCGGGAATGAGTGTTGTTGCTGAACTGCTTGCTGCGCGTGGCGCGCGGGTGACTGGTTCAGATCGTGCCGATTCGGATGTTCTTGCGCGTTTGAATGAAAAGGGAATTCACGCATTCGTCGGCCACGATGCCACCCATGTTGATGATGATGCGACGGTTGTTGTTTCAACTGCGATTCGTGAGTCGAACCCAGAGCTGGCCAGGGCGCGTGAATTGGGGTTGGATGTCATTCATCGTTCGCAGGCGTTGGCGCTTGCTGCCAGTGGAATGCGTTTTGTTGGTGTTGCCGGCGCCCACGGGAAGACGACTACGTCTGGGATGATTGCGGTTGGTCTGCGTGCAGCTGGTCTAGATCCGTCGGTCGCGGTGGGTGGAATTGTTCCGCAGTTCGGTTCCGGTGCGCATTTGGGCACGTCGGACGTGTTTGTTGCCGAAGCTGACGAGTCTGATGGCTCGTTCTTGAATTACACTCCATCGATCGAAGTTGTCACGAACGTTGAGCCCGATCACTTGGATCGCTATGGGACGCGCGAAGCGTTCGAAGCTATTTTCGTTGACTACGCAAAGCGTCTGGTTCCGGGTGGTCTTTTGGTGTGTTGCGCTGAAGACGCGGGGACTGTCCGCCTGAGCGAGTCGGCGCGTGAGCTGGGTATTCGCGTGGTGACCTACGGGCGCCCCGATAAGTCCGTGGTGGATGCTGACGTGACGATTTGCGATGTAGAGATGACGCCTTCTTCATGTCGTGCACGAGTCAGCTACGGCGATATCAGCGCGGAGCTTTCCTTGGGTGTTTCGGGCGTGCATAACATTCTTAATGCTGTTGGCGCGTGGATTGCCGGCGTGGAGCTCGGCGTTGAACCTGGCCTGATGGCTTCGTCGCTTGCTGGGTTTACGGGGACAGCTCGCCGTTTTGAGCTCCGTGGAACCGTGGGGGACAGGCGCGTTTTTGATGATTATGCGCATCATCCGACAGAGGTTTCTGTCGCGATCGAACAGGCGCGATTGGTTGCCGATGGCGCTGATGTGACCGTGGTTTTCCAACCTCACCTGTATTCACGTACGCGCTTATTCGCAGATCGTTTCGCCAAGGCGTTGTCGGGCGCGGATCATGTGGTTCTTGCGGATATTTATGCTGCTCGCGAGGATGAAGATCCCGCCGTGACTTCTGGTCTGATTGCGGATCAGATTGAGGGCGCTGAGTGTGTCCACGATATGCACGAGGCCGCTCGAACCGGAGCGCGTCTGACTGGTTCGCGGGGCGTTCTGATCACGATGGGTGCTGGTTCAATCACCCAGTGTGCAGATGATGTTATCGATGAGTGGCAACGCATGGATGCCTCGTGAAGCCACCTCAGCCGCGTCGAACGCCACTCGGATCGACTTCTACGCAACACCAGGCGACGTCTGCTTCTAGCTTGTCGTCAAAGGGATCTGCTACCCAAAAGTCTTCCTCTGAAAAACCTCCATCGCGTCCGGTTGTTGTCCGCCCAAAGCGACCGCATAAGAATACTCCAGAGTCTGGGCAACCCCCAGAGTGTCAACAGGCAGCACACAAGCGAGGGTCAAGGAAATCTTCGTTGCGTTCTGCTCGTATCAAACTTGCCCGGCCGGTGGGGCAGAAGGATGCCGCTGTTCTCTTAGGTGGTGAAAAGCGCAACGAGCGTTCTGAGTTTGATCTGCGTCGCCAAGAGCGAGCTCGAGCGCGTCGGATTCTCTACATCAAGACGATGGCAATGATTGCTGCGGGACTAGCGTTTATCGGTGGTTTGGTGTGGGTATTGCTGTTTTCGCCGTTGTTTGCTTTGAGCGCGTCATCGGTGCACGTTGAAGGCGCAGATGAAACTTTGATCACCGCGGAATCAGTTCTTTCGTCAACTGCGCCGTACGTGGGCACCCCGTTACCTAGGGTTCCGACTGCGACGATCGCTGAATCCATCGAATCGAATGTTGTTGTCGATTCAGCTGAAGTGGAGCGACAGTGGCCGACGGGTTTGGCAATCACAATTGCTTTGCGAACTCCCGCGATGATCGAGGGAAGTGCGGGCGCGTTCCGTCAGGTTGACGATGAGGGAGTGAGTTTCGCTGATGCTCCTACGTTGATTGAGGGGCTTCCATTGGTGAGCCTCCCAGAGAGTGATGAAGAACGAGCCGAAGCGGCCTCGGATGTTCTTTCCTTGTGGTCAAACCTGTCTGAGGCAACAAAAGCGCAGGTTTCGGGTGTGAGCGCCGATGGTAAAACTCTGTCGTTTACGCTGACCAACGGTGCCCAAGTGAAGTGGGGAACTCCGGATGATGGGGCGCTGAAAGCGCAGGTTTTGGACGTGCTGTTGGCTCAAAGGAGCGCCCGTGTGTATGACGTTTCATCGCCGACTCATCCTGTCACGTCATAGTCGACTGTTCGTTCAGCGTGTCGCCTTGAAGAAGGTCTACTCAATCCCTAGCTTTCTTCCGAACGAGAGCAGGGTGAAGTTGAACCTTCAACCTGAAGTTGAGGGTTTGATATAGAAAGAGTGACCAATGGACGAACCTCAGAAGAACAAGGCCATCATCAAGGTCGTTGGCGTCGGCGGTGGCGGCGGAAACGCTGTCGATCGCATGATCGAAGCTGGCATGGGTGGTGTCGAGTTCATCGTTGTGAACACGGACGCTCAGGATCTTCTTCTGTCGAACGCTGATATCAAGATCGATATCGGTCGCGAAATTACCCACGGCTTAGGTGCAGGTGCTGACCCTGAGGTCGGACGTAAAGCAGCCGATGACAACGTTGACCTGATCGCTCAGGCTCTCGAAGGCGCTGACATGGTGTTCGTTACCGCAGGTGAAGGCGGTGGCACGGGCACCGGCGCCGCTCCAGTTGTTGCGCGTATTGCTCGCGAACAGGATGCGCTGACCGTGGCTGTCGTCACCCGCCCGTTCTCTTTCGAAGGCAACCGTCGCGCATCCATGGCAAACAAGGGCGTCGAAGCGCTTCGTGAAGCCGTCGACGCTCTGATCGTCATCCCGAATGATCGTCTACTTGAGATTCAGGACGAAGATTTCCCGATCACTAAGGCATTCGAAGCAGCAGATCAGGTTCTACACTCTGGTGTTCAGGGCATTACCGATCTGATTACCATCAACGGCATGGTCAACGTCGACTTCAACGATGTGAAGTCTGTGATGAAGGATGCCGGCTCTGCCCTCATGGGTATTGGCCAGGCAACCGGCACAGATCGCGCAGTCGATGCAGTCGAGCGCGCAATCTCCTCGTCGCTCCTCGAATCGACAATCGATGGTGCGCGTGGCGTCCTCCTGTTCTTCCAGGGTGGCTCGAACCTGTCCCTGCAGGAAACCGCACGCGCATCGAAGCTCGTTCAGGAATACGTCCACCCCGAAGCCAACATCATCTTTGGTGCGGTCATCGACGAGACACTGGGCGACCAGATCATCGTCACCGTCATCGCCGCTGGCTTTGACGAGCAGGATCAGCAGACCGACATCGCGTCGCGTCCCAGCGTTATCGGAACCCAAACTCCCGCGCAGTCCACGGCACCTGTTGCTACCCCGGCTCCCGTAGCCGCTCCGCAGGAAACTCGCGCGCTCGGTGAGGTTCCGTCCGCTCGCCCAGCCCATCGTGCAACTGTCCAGGTGCCGACCCGTACGCCAACGATTCCAGTTGCTACCCAGCAGCCGGTGCAAGAAGCTCCCTCCGTCGCAGAGGAACCTTCTTTGGAAGTTCCTCGTATCTTTGATGAGGAATCTGAAAGCGCAGCGGATCTGGATATCCCGGACTTCCTGCGCTGAGCGATGCTCACCCAGCTTGGCGGTGCCTCGATCCGCCTCGTTCAGGAGGGTCGAGGCACCGCCTCGTTAAGGAACAATGTTGCGCACCACGTGGGTGACGACTTTCAGCTGGTGAAGGAGCGGAGGCAGCTTCTTGCCAGCGAGTTTGAGCGCCCGATCCTCTGGATGAATCAAACCCACTCTCATGTGATCGGCCTCGTCGTCATGACAGACGGGCACCCAACATTGAACCTCGATGCCCACGCGTCGACGCTGAACCTCAGCGACCCGATGGACACTATTGAAGCCGATGGCGTCATCATCGATGCGCGAGGCTGGCAGGACGCTCCCGGGATTGCTGTCATGACAGCGGACTGCCTACCGATTGTCTTTTCAACGGCGGGCGGAACGATCGTGGCAGCCGTGCACGCCGGAAGAAAAGGCTTGTTCGACGGCATCATTGCTCGAGCAGTGACTCTCATGCGTCGTCTTGCTCCACGCCATGACATTGAGGCGTATATTGCTCCCGCAATCTGTGGTGACTGCTATGAAGTGCCCGCCCAAATGCGTGACGAGTGCGCCGTAGAGCGCCCTGAAAGTGCCTCGCGTACATCGTGGGGAACGCCCGCTCTTGATCTTCCACGCGCAGCTCAAGCAGAACTGCGAGCGCTTGGGTGTACCCGCATTGAAATTGACCCGCGATGCACTCTTGAAGACCCCACGTTGCACTCCTATCGGCGTGATCGTGAGTGCGGTAGGAATGCCACAATCATTTTCCCGGCGTAGCGCATGTGTTGACCGGCGCAGACAGTGGCATATCGCGCGGTGATAAAAGGCTGTTGAGTCCCTTACAGCAGGGGAGTAATCAGATTTTTCCATTCTGTTTTTCGACATACCGGCAGGGTTGCGCCGTAACGGACAGCGCGGGCATTAACGTTGCAGAGCCGACACAATCAGGAGGAAACAATGGCGGATGGTTTCGGAGCTCGAGCCCGTAAGTTCATGGGATGGTACCCGGCTGACGAAGTCGAGGATGAAGCCCAGGATTTTGATCTCTACGAAGACGAAACTACGTACGAGACTGAAATTCCGCAGGAAGAGATTTCCTCCGTCGTCACCCCTCTGCATCGTGAGGACCTTGAAGTGAAGACAACGTCTGACCTTTCGCGCATCGTCACCGTCCACCCGACCGCATACTCGGATGCCAAGACGATCGGCGAAGCCTTCCGCAACGGAACGCCCGTTATCATGAACGTCACCGATATGCGCGAAGAAGAAGCACGCCGTCTGATCGACTTCGCAGCCGGCTTGACCTTCGCTCTTCGCGGTGGTTTTGAGCGCGTGACCAACCGCGTTTTCCTGCTGTCGCCCGCAACCGTAGAGGTTACCGGTGATGTGATTGGAAGCCGTCGCGGAACCCTGTTCAACCAGGGCTGATGAGCTCTCGATGACAGCACTTGTATACGCCGGCTGGGCGATTTACTGGCTCGCGAGCATCTACCTACTGTTCGCGTTCATTCGACTGGTCTTTGATTGGCTTGAGTTTCTTCTGCCGAACTTTAGACCGCGTGGAATCCTGCTTGTTATCGCGAATTTCGTGTACGTGCTGACTGATCCGCCGATTCGGTTCCTGCGTCGAAGAATTCCGCCGCTACGCATCGGTGCCGGTTTGTCGCTGGATCTTGGATTCTTGATTGTTTTTGTCGCACTGATCGTGTTGCAACGAGTAGGAATTTCTCTGGCAACAATTGGCTGACTTCGTGGGTTAAAAGTCGCTAATGTTGCTGCTCAAACGCTGTTATTTGACCGCAATGGTTCCTTTTGAGCCGTTGGAGAGGTGCATGACTGGCCAAATCTCACACGTATAGATTGTGAGTAATGTGTCATGTCAAGTGTTCATTGTTGCGCGTGTGACTATTGAGTCAGATATGATAATCCGTGATGTGTCGATGGACAGTTGTCCGACGACTGTCCTGATGCGCAACCGACGTCAATCGCTTGGGATCGCATCGACCCGACGATATTGAGAGGCGAACACATGGCCCTGCTGACTACAGAGGACGTTCTTAACAAGAAGTTCCAGTACGTAAAGTTCCGCGAAGGTTACGACCAGGTTGAGGTTGACGAATTCCTTGACGAAGTCGTTTCGACGATCTACACCCTGAACGTCGAGAATCAGGATCTGAAGGAAAAACTTGAAGCGGCCGAGCGTCGTATCGCCGAGCTCTCCTCCGGTGCTGAAATTGTCGAGGCTCCGGTTGCCCCGGCAGTCGCGGCCGAAGAAGAGGCTCCTGCTCCGGTTGAAGAGACCGTTGAAGAAACTCCCGTTGAGGAAATTGTTGAACAAGCTCCGGTTGCAGCCGTCGTCGAGACCCCTGCCGAAACCGTAGCGCCCGTCGACACCGAGTCGGCTGCTTTTGCTACCAACATGCTTGCACTTGCTCAGCGCGTCCACGACGAATATGTGCGCGACGGCAAGGAAGAATCCGAGCGCATCATCGCCGAAGCTCACGCCAAGGGCGACGAGATCGTTGCAGACGCTCAGAACCAGCACGAAACCATCCTTGCGAAGCTTGATGAAGAACGCACTCGCCTTGAGGGCACCATCAACGAGCTCCGTTCCTTCGAGTCGGATTACCGCTCGTCGATCCGTGGCCACCTTGAGACCCTGCTCTCCCAGGTCAACGCGGACACCCATCAGGACTGATCTTTTCATCAGATCTGATCTTCACATCGGTTAAATGGCGGTGGTACCTCTCAGGACCACCGCCATTACCATGTGAAAAGCTAAGAAGCATCATCTTTGGCTAGCATATAGAGCCTCGGGCTGCGTTCGCTACGATAAGGCAAACACAAAGGACCCAGAAAGGAGAACCTGACATGGATACTTCCCAGTCAAAGTCTCGCTATGTCATCGCGGGAGCGATTGCGATTGTCGCAGTGGTCCTCGATCAGGTGACGAAGTTCTGGGCGTTATCAGCATTAGCTGATGACACTCACCCGATTCCGATTATCGGCTCGTTGCTTTCATTCCAGCTGCTTCATAATTCGGGTGCCGCGTTTTCTTTGGGAGAAACGTCCACGTGGGTTTTCACCGTTCTCTCGGTTGTCATCATTGGTATCCTGATTGTTGGACTGAGTCGCTCTGTGCGTGTGAGCACGGCGGTCTGCCTTGGTCTTCTGGGGGGCGGAGCGATCGGTAACTTAATCGATCGTCTGATTCAACCCCCGGGCATCGGCGTTGGACACGTCGTTGACTTCATCAACTACAACGGCTTTTTCGTTGGCAATGTGGCTGATATTTGGATTGTGGTTGGTGCAATTTGGCTGGCGTGGGAGTTTTCCCGTGATGGAGCGTTCGCCGGTGAAGGCAACGCAGATGATGCACCTGTCGTGAATTCATTGGGTGACGAGGCCGCGCATGAGTGATACGCGTTTGCTTCCTGTTCCTGACGCGCTGGTAGGAGAACGTGTTGACGCGGCTCTTGCTCGCATGCTCGGGATGTCGCGTGCGCAGTGTGCGGGGCTTGTTGAAGACGGAAATGTCCTGATTAACGGCGTGGTTCCTTCAAAATCGACCAAGCTTGGTGCGATGGATCTGATTGAAGTCACTATCCCAGCGCCCGATACAACCCCACCACCGGTTACCGGCATGGACATTCTTTACGACGATGATGACGTGGTTGTCGTTGATAAACCCGTGGGGGTGGCTGCCCACACCGGACCAGGCTGGAGTGGCCCGACGGTTCTTGGAAACTTGGAAGCGGCCGGTTATCGCATTACCTCGTACGGTCCCCCTGAGCGCCAGGGGATTGTGCATCGTCTCGATGTGGGAACGTCGGGGGCGATGATGGTGGCGAAGTCAGAGCTTGCCTATTCGGTGATGAAGCGTGCGTTCAAAGAACGAACCGTGACGAAGATTTATCACGCGGTCGTTGCCGGTCATATGGATCCGCCGTCGGGCACGATTGATGCTCCTATTGGTCGCCACCCGTCGCGGGAGTGGCGCATGGCCGTCATCGACGGTGGGAAGCATGCGGTGACGCACTATGACACGTTGGAACTGATGGCGGGGGCATCTTTGCTGGAAATCCATTTGGAGACCGGGCGAACCCACCAGATTCGTGTCCACACCGCGGCAGTGGGGCATCCGTGTCTCGGAGACGTTTTCTATGGGGCTGATTCGAAGAAGGCCGAAGAACTGGGCCTCGTGCGCCAGTGGTTGCATGCCGTTGAACTGACGTTTAACCACCCGCGTACCGGTCTGCCCACAACTGTTCGCTCACCCTATCCCGCTGATCTGCAAGCGGCTTTGGAATCGTTGAGGGCCGCCAACTGATACCGCAATCGGCGTAGCGGGCACCGGCAAACCGCGCCGACGTGTTGTGTACTGAAAGTATGTCCATGCATCCCTCACAGGTGGGCAATCTTTGGTCGCGTGATGAAGAACGCAGGCGCGTCAATACGTCGAAAACCGCTGGTCGAGTTTGTGAATCTGCGTGATTTCAAGGAAAGCTCTCAAGCTCCTTCGGGGGTGCTTAATCACCCGATGACGGCTACCATCGAGACCATGGCTGATTCCTTCGTTCACTTGCACAACCACTCCGAGTACTCGATGCTTGACGGCGCAGCAAAGACGAAGGCGATGGCTGAAGAAGCGGCTCGTTTGGGTCAGCCCGCTATTGGCTTGACCGATCACGGCTACCTGTTTGGCGCATACGACTTCTACTCGAACTGTAAGAAGGCCGGGGTCAAGCCGATTATTGGTTTGGAAGCCTATGTGACTCCCGGTACGTCGCGTTTTGACCGTCAAAAAGTGCGATGGGGAGAACCCTGGCAAAAGAACGATGACGTGTCGGGGTCCGGTTCATACAACCATCTGACGCTGATCGCCTATTCAACCGAGGGCATGCATAACCTGTTCCGCCTCGGCTCCTATGCCTCAACTGAAGGACAGTTTGGTAAGTATCCTCGCGCGGATAAGGAACTACTCTCTCAGTTCCACGAGGGCTTGATTGTGTTTACCGGGTGTCCTTCGGGTGCTGTTCAGACGCGTATGCGCCTTGGCCAATGGGACGAGGCAGTCCGTGAAGCAGCCGAGCTCCGCGATATTTTTGGCGCAGAAAACTTCTACGTTGAGCTCATGGACCACGGCATCGAAATGGAACGTCGCACCCAGCTCCAGCTACTGGAATTGGCGAAGTTGATGGATGCTCCGCTTGTCGTGACGAATGACGCCCACTATGTGAAGAAGGAAGACCGTAAGATCCAGGACGCTCTTCTCTGCATCAACTCCGGCTCGCGTATTTCTGACCCCGATCGATTTAAGTTTGATGGCGACGGCTACTACATTCGTCCCAGTGAAGAAATGCGCGAGCTGTGGAAGGAACTTCCACAGGCATGCAACTCGACTCTGGAAATCGCTGAACGTTGCGAGGTGCACTTCACGACCACCGATGATGGCGCAAACTACATGCCTGACTTCCCGGTGCCCGAAGGTGAAGACAAGACCTCGTGGTTCATCAAAGAGGTTGAAAAGGGCCTCAACTATCGTTTCCCGAACGGTATTCCCGACGATGTCCGTAAGCAGGCGGAATACGAAGAAGACGTCATTATTTCGATGGGCTTCCCCGGTTACTTCCTGACGGTGGCAGACTACATTAACTGGGCGAAGAGCCAAGGTATTCGCGTCGGACCTGGTCGTGGTTCGGGCGCAGGATCAATGGTTGCCTACGCCATGAAGATTACAGAGCTGAATCCTCTTGAACACGGTCTGATCTTCGAACGCTTCTTGAACCCAGAACGTATCTCGATGCCCGACTTCGACGTCGACTTCGACGAACGTAGGCGCGACGAGGTCATTCAGTACGTCAAGCGCAAGTACGGCGAGGATCGTATTTCGCAGGTTGTCACTTACGGCACGATTAAGACAAAGCAGGCCCTGAAAGATTCTGCCCGTATCTTGGGTAAGGACTTCAAGGTGGGCGAGCAACTGACGAAGGCGCTACCGCCGTCCATTATGGGCAAGGACATTAGCGTTCACGGCATCTTTGACAAGGATGACAAGCGTTACGCCGAAGCTGTCGAGTTCCGTAAGTACTACGAAGAAAACCCGGAGACTCACGAGGTCGTTCAGTACGCGCTCGGTCTTGAAGGTTTGACCCGCCAGTGGGGCGTTCACGCGTGTGCGGTCATCATGAGTTCGCATGCGCTGACCGACATTATTCCGATTATGAAGCGTCCCCAGGACGGCGCGATCATCACGCAGTTCGACTATCCGACGTGTGAAACACTCGGCCTGCTGAAGATGGACTTCCTGGGGCTTCGTAACCTGACGGTCGTCTCGGACGCGCTGGAAAACATTGCGCTGAACGGTAAGGAAGAACCGGATCTGGAACACCTGGAGTTCAACGATCCGAAGACATACGAACTCCTGTCCGCCGGCGAAACGCTGGGTGTCTTCCAGCTTGATGGTGGCGGTATGCGCGACCTTCTGAAGCTGATGAAGCCCGACAACTTCGAAGATATTTCCGCTGTCGGCGCCCTGTATCGTCCAGGTCCGATGGGCGCGAATTCGCACACGAACTACGCGCTGCGTAAGAACGGGAAGCAGGAAATTACGCCGATTCACCCCGAATTGGCTGAGCCACTGGAATCGATTCTGGGTACGACCTACGGCTTGATCGTGTATCAGGAACAGGTCATGCAGATTGCGCAGAAGCTGGCGGGCTACTCACTTGGCCAGGCAGATATTCTGCGTAAGGCAATGGGTAAGAAGAAGCCCGAGGTTCTGGCAAAGCAGTTCGAGGCCTTCCAGCAGGGCATGTTGGACAACGGCTATTCGAAGGAATCAATCCAGGCTCTCTGGGATGTCGTTGTTCCCTTCTCCGCCTACGCATTCAACAAGGCACACTCGGCCGCATACGGTTTGGTGTCCTACTGGACCGCGTTCTTGAAAGCGAACTACAAGACCGAGTACATGGCGGCCCTGCTGACGTCCACGAAGGACAACAAGGACAAACGTGCGCTCTACTTGGCTGAAGCCCGACACATGGATATCACGGTTCTTCCCCCCGACGTCAATGCGTCGCAGGGTAACTTTGCGCCAGACGGTGAAGCGATTCGTTTCGGTCTGAACGCGATCCAGAACGTGGGCGCGAACGTGGTTGAAGCCATCGTTGAAACCCGAAAGGAAAAGGGCCCGTTTACCTCCTTCCAGGACTTCCTGGACAAGGTGCCTCAGGTTGTGTGCAACAAGCGCACGATTCAGTCACTGATCCGTGCAGGTGCGTTTGACTCGATGGGCTACACGCGTCGTGCAATGCTGTCGTGTTGTGACGAGGCCGTTGAAGCAATCACCGATGTGAAGCGTAACGAAGCGATTGGTCAGTTCGACCTGTTTGGTGCGTTGGGTATGGATGCCGGCGCTGATAGCGGTTCACATGCCCTGGGGGTCACTATCCCGGATATCCCTGAATTCGACCGCAAGTTCAAGCTGTCTCAGGAACGCGAGATGCTTGGCTTGTACGTGTCGGATCATCCACTTCGTGGCATTGAAGGAGCGCTGGCTCGCTATCAGGATCACGAGATCGCGCAGGTCGTCGGGTCTGAGGATTCAATGTCGAATCAGACGGTGCGTATCGCGGGTCTGATTTCGAATGTTCAGACGAAGGTGACGAAGCAGGGGAGTGTTTGGGCCGTTGCGACCCTCGAGGACCTATCGGGTTCGGTTGAAGTTCTCTTCTTCCCGCGTTCTTACGAGACGATTTCAACGCATCTTACGCAGGACATTGTGGTTCAGATTGAGGGTCGCGTGAATGTCCGCGATGAGGGCATGTCGATTTACGGCCAGTCGATGACGATCTTGGACTTGCGTGAGGACGGCGATACTCCGCTGGAGCTTCAGCTTTCTGCAACGCGGTGCACAGCGGAATTGCTGGGCGAGTTGAAAGATGTCTTTCAAGCGTTCCCAGGTGATTCTCCTGTCCGTTTACATATCCGCGAGCGCACGGGCACGACGATCGTTGAGTTGGATCAGCGTTTGCGCGTGTCGCCGACGGGACCGTTCTTCTCACATGTGAAGGCTATCGTGGGCATCGACGGAGTCCTGAGCGCGCACTGAGCTACTTCGGGGGCCTGGTGTTAATGGGACGAGGCCGACCAGCGTTGTTGGTTGCTTCTCGTGTGTCGGGGTCGAATGCTGGGATGGCGTGGCTTTCGTCGTTGCGCCTCAGGCTTAGTCGATCTTTGCGACGATGGCGCCATCTGATCCCATGGGGGAGTCAACCTCTACGACGTCACCGTCTGCGAGCTGACGACCTCGCCTGGTTTCAACTTTGTGGTTGACGTACACGTCGCCACCCTGGATGAGTTCGCGTGCGAGTCCCCCGTCTTCGGCAAGGTTGGCGAGTTTGAGGAACTGTCCGAGTCTGATGACTCCGCTGACTTCGATGGTGGGGAAGTCTGACATGGACGTTTCCTTTCTGGCGTCTACGATCTTGGGGTGAGTTGTCCTCATTGTGTGCTTCTATGTTCGCGCGTTGGGCGCCGAAGAACCAAATGGGTGTGCCCGCCTATGCTTGGAGTATGGATACTCTGATGCAACGACTGGATCTTCGTGGAACTGTTCTTGAAACGACAGATCTTGCTCATGCGTTGCCTCGTGCTGCGCTGGATACGTCGAAGGCTGCAGATCAGGTTGCTCCGATTGTGAAGCGTGTTCGTGAAGAGGGCGCGCCGGCGCTGTACGACTTGGCTGAAAAGTTTGACCGTGTTCGCCCGGTTTCGCTTCGTGTTCCGGCTCAGGCGATTGCTGATGCTTTGGCGAATCTTGACCCGAAGATTCGTGAGGCGCTTGAGATGTCGATTGCGCACAACCGTATGGGGCATATTCAACAGTTGCCTGCGCCTGCTCAGGTGCAGATTATTCCGGGCGGAACCGTGTCCCAGCGTTGGATCCCAGTTGGACGTGTGGGCCTGTATGTTCCCGGTGGTTTGGCTGTCTACCCGTCGTCCGTCGTGATGAACGTGGTGTGTGCGCAGGTTGCGGGCGTGGAGTCTATTGCGTTGGCGTCTCCTCCTCAGTCAGAGTTCGGCGGTCTTCCTCACCCGACAATTTTGGCGGCGTGCGCGTTGCTGGGCGTTGATGAGGTCTGGGCGATTGGTGGAGCTCAGGCGATTGGATCCTTTGCCTACGGCGTGACCGATGGTGATGACGTCTTGAAGCCCGTCGACGTGGTGACCGGACCGGGCAACATTTTCGTTGCCGCAGCCAAGCGCCTTGTTCAGGGAAAGGTCGGCATTGACGCCGAAGCGGGAACAACCGAGATCGCAATCCTCGCCGATTCCAGTGCTCACCCGGCATTCGTTGCCGCCGACCTGATCAGCCAGGCGGAACATGACCCGGCTGCAGCATCGGTCCTCGTGACCTCCAGCGAGGAACTGGCTGACGGAGTGGAAGCAGAAATCAAGGTGCAGGCGCAGGCGACAACGCACACCGAGCGTATTCTTACCGCCCTGTCAGGCCCACAGTCCGGTATTGTCCTCGTCGATGATGTGGAAGATGGACTGACTGTCGTGAACGCGTACGGCGCAGAGCACCTGGAAGTCCAGACCGTGAACTCCCGCGATGATGCACTGAAAGTGAAGAACGCGGGTGCCATCTTTGTTGGGTCGTACACGCCGGTTCCGCTCGGCGACTACATTGCCGGCTCGAATCATGTGCTGCCCACCGGTGGCACCGCGCGCTTCGCATCGGGATTGAATGTCACGCAGTACCTGCGTTCCCAGCAGGTCGTGGAATACACGGCCGAAGCACTGGATCAGTTGACCGACAATCTGAACACGCTTGCGATCGCGGAAAACCTGCCGGCACACGGTCAAGCTGCCCTGATTCGCCGCACAGCCGCCAAAGACGGAGAGTGACACCATGACGATTCTTCCGATTCGGTCCGATCTTAAAGGGCTCTCGCCTTACGGTGCTCCGCAGCTCAACGTGCCGGTGTGTCTGAACGTCAACGAGAACCCGTATTCGCCCTCCGAAAACGTGATTGCCGATATCGCTGAGTCCGTTGCCAAGGTGGCTGCGGGTCTCAACCGCTACCCGGATCGCGACTTCATGGAACTACGTGGCGCGCTCGCGGACTACCTAGAAAAAGAATCCGGTGTTCGTCGTCGTCCGGAACTGATGTGGGCAGCGAACGGCTCAAATGAAGTGATGCTACAGATCCTGCAAGCATTTGGTGGCCCTGGCAGGACGGCCGTCAGCTTTGCTCCGACGTACTCGATGTACCACGAGTACGCGCGCGACACGAATACCGAGTGGGTGCAGGGGCGTCGCGATGATGACTTTACATTGAACCGCGCGCTCGTCGAAGAAACACTGAAAGCGCAGCGTCCTTCTGTTGTTCTGCTGGCCAGCCCGAATAATCCGACGGGCACAGCGTTGCCGTTCGAGGACATTGAGTGGATCCTGGACATCGCGCGCGAAAGTGGCCCGGAGATTGACGGCCAGACGTCTGCGTCGATCGTCGTTATTGACGAGGCCTACGGTGAATTCCGCAGAACCGGTACACCGTCATCTCTTGAACTCTTGGACGCGAACGAGCACCTCATCGTCAGTCGCACAATGTCGAAGGCCTTCGGCATGGCGGGCCTGCGCCTCGGCTATATGAGCGCCTGCCAAGAAATCATCGACGCGATCATGTTGGTTCGCCTGCCGTACCACCTCTCAGCTCTCACGCAGGCAACGGCGCTTGCTGCTTTGCGCCACACGGATGAACTGATGGCACAGGTGGCCTCGTTGCGCGCCGAACGTGACCAGCTGGTCACGTGGCTGAAAGACAAAGGCTTCGACGCTGTCGATTCGGATGCCAACTTTGTCCTCTTCGGACGCTTTGATGACCGCGAAGCCATCTTCCAGGCTCTGCTTGATCGCGGAATTCTGATCCGAGTTGTCGGGCCTGAGGGCTGGCTTCGTGTCAGTATTGGAACACCTGAAGAAACCGCCAGCTTCAAAGCAGCACTTGAGGAGATCACGAAATGACGAACACCTTTACTACTCCGCGTACCGCCGTCATTGACCGCGTGACGTCTGAGTCCTCGATCCACCTCGAGCTGAACTTGGATGGAACGGGAAAGAATGACATTTCCACCTCCGTTCCTTTCTATGACCACATGTTGACTGCGCTGTCGAAGCACTCGTTGATTGACCTGACGGTGAAGGCGACGGGCGATATTGATATCGACGTGCACCACACGGTTGAAGATACGGCGATCTGCCTGGGTCTTGCGCTGAAGGAAGCGCTGGGGGACAAGCGCGGTATTCGTCGTTTCGGCGATGCGACTGTTCCGCTCGACGAGGCGCTGGCTCACGCGGTTGTTGACGTCGCGGGACGTCCCTACATTGTGCATTCGGGTGAACCTGCCGGTCAGGAATACCACCTGATTGGTGGCCACTACACCGGTTCGATGACGCGTCACGTCTTCGAATCCCTGACCTTCAATTCCGGAATTTGCCTGCACATGAACGTGCTTGCTGGTCGCGACCCGCACCACATCGTCGAGGCCCAGTTCAAGGCGTTGGCACGAGCTCTTCGTGCGGGCGTTGAGCCGGATCCTCGCGTCGATGGAATTCCATCGACCAAGGGTGCGCTCTAAGCCGAGTCGAGCGTAGGTAGCAGGGGAGAGTTATGTCGCGTCGTGATGACGACTTCGATGCCGAGTTCGCGGATCTTGTCGCGTCCCTTGACAGCGAAGATTTAGGCAAGGAAACGCTTGACGGCGAAGTGTATGCCGACGATGTACTGGCGGCACATAATCTGAGAGAAAAGCCCGCTGGTGCAGATACGGCGAGCGAGACAGACAACAGGGACGCATCGACCAAGACGTTGAAAGATCCTGACGATGTCCCGGTTGATGAATCCCTCCATCTTGACGGTGGCAAGCTGTCAGTTGGTTTGGTTCTGGCCCCGATTCCATCGCCTGGCGCGCTTCACTCTCTTTTGGCTCTGTCTGGTTTGAACCTCAGCGTCGTCCGTTTGAAGCCATGGACGGCGATCTGGCAGCGCGTGGAAACTCAGCCGACTGACGAAGAAGAGTTGGATGCGTTGCTTTCCGGCCAGCGTCCCATGCCCACTCCCATCGACGAGGCCGCCCGCGTTGTTTCACGCCTGTCCAAATATGGGGCGGTTGCAATCATGTCGTGGCTGGTTGAAGGCGATGGGGTTGAACCCGGTGTTTCTGGTCGGATTACAGCCCAGCGTTATGTGAACGGACAGCCGGAAGAAACGATTCCTGCGGGTGTTTTACTTGGTGCAATGCCACAGGCAACCGAGGACCTACTGCTTGGACGTTCGACCCCTGAAGATTACGAGGACTCCGTGTCTGCGGATGGGACGAGCCGTAAGCGTCCGGGCGGTTTCTTTGGCGGATTGTGGAAGAAGTAGACGATGACGCACGTAGTTGTTTTTGATTATGGTTCGGGCAATGTACGCTCTGCGTGCCAAGCTTTGGAACATGTGGGCGCCGATGTTGAACTGAGCGCAGACCGTGAAGCAACATTGAATGCTGATGGCTTGCTGGTGCCTGGCGTGGGCGCGTTCCATGCGGTGATGCGCCAGTTGCGCGTAGCTGACGGCGAAAACATTATTGACATGCGTCTTGCTGGTGGGCGCCCGGTGATGGGTATTTGCGTTGGCCTGCAGATCATGTTCTCTTCGTCAGAAGAGAAGGGTGAAGGCGAGGGCCTGGGCCAGTGGCCGGGTGTGGTGAAGCGTTTGGACGCTGAAGTGGTTCCGCACATGGGCTGGTCACCGATTGAAGTGGCTACCGGTTCGAAGCTATTCGCGGGAGTCGAAGACCAGCGCTTCTATTTCGTTCACTCCTACGGTGTCCATGACGATCCGACCGCGGCGTTAGCTGGGGGAGTGACCACCCCACCGTTGACGTCCTGGGCGCGGCACGGAAATTCCCGCTTCGTTGCAGCCGTAGAAAACGGCCCATTGAGTGCAACCCAGTTCCACCCGGAAAAGTCAGGAGATGCCGGTATGACGCTACTGGCAAACTGGCTTGACACACTGAAGTAACTTCACGCAATAAACGATTAAAGGATTTCCATGAACGACCTGATTCTTCTTCCCGCCGTTGACGTTGTCGACGGACAAGCCGTTCGCCTGACCCAGGGTGAAGCTGGTACGGAAACACACTACGGTCACCCGATGGACGCTGCGCGCTCTTTCGCAGATGCTGGGGCAACGTGGCTGCACCTCGTCGATCTGGATGCCGCATTTGGACGTGGGTCGAATGCTGCGCTACTTGCTGAGATCACCGCGAACGTGGATATGAATGTCGAACTGTCCGGTGGCATTCGCGATGATGAGTCGCTCAAGCGCGCTTTGGGAGCCGGTGCCCGTCGCGTGAACCTTGGTACTGCAGCTTTGGAAAATCCAGAGTGGACCGAGCGAGTTATTAAAGAATATGGCGATCAGATTGCTGTCGGCTTGGACGTGCGTGGAGATACCTTGTCTGCCCGCGGATGGGCCCGCGATGGAGGCAATCTTTGGGAGACAATCGAACGCCTGAACAAGGCGAGTTGCGTGCGCTACGTGGTCACTGACGTGACGCGCGACGGCATGCTGTCGGGACCGAACGTTGATTTGCTTGCCCGCGTTTGCGATGCAACCGACGCCGCCGTTGTGGCATCCGGTGGCGTGTCAACGCTGGATGATATTGCCACCCTGCGAGGTCTTGTTGGCGCTGGCGTCGAAGGCGCGATCGTCGGCAAAGCCCTCTACGCTGGTGCATTCACGATCGAAGAAGCCCTGAAGGTTGCGCGGGGGCTTTATAAACGATGAGCGAAACCATGGATGGGCGCCCAATTCCAGTTCTCGATGATGCGCAGAAGAGCCGGCTTGCTGCTCGGTTGAAGATGATGAATCGCAATCGCGGCGATTCGGGTCAGATTCTCGAAGCGACGAGGCATGCGCTGGCTCTTGAAGTGGATAGTGATAATGGCGCAGCCAGATTGGAAGCCCTCGCCGATGCTTTGGCTCACGATCGCGTGATTGTCCCGATTGCTGTTGAAGAAGATCCGCGAGCCACCGGAGGCCACGCAGGGTTTGACGGCGACGGGCAGGCGCCGACGGACTTTGTTCGCGTTGACTGCCTGGCAGGCAAGGCGATTGCCGTATTCTCTTCGGCCGATCAACTTCGGGCTTTCGATGCTTTAGCCAGACCCACCGCTCTCGCATTCCGCAGCGTTGCCCTTGCTGCGCTGGTGGAAACCGGAGGTCGAGTTGTCATGGATCCTGCCGGGTCCAACGTTGTGATACCACGTCCCGTTGTCGCGGCACTTGCGCAGGGAGACACGTGGTTGCCAGCGTGGAAAGACCAAGAACTCGCCGAAGAGTTGAAGGTGCTCGCGCAGGTAAGCCATAACGGAACCTCGCCGATCGTTGACGTGCAGCTGACCTGCGGGGCAGTTGGAAACGTGACTGTCACCCTGTTTGTCAACGCTAATGCTGATCAACGCGGGCTTAAAAAGTCGCTGATGGAAGCAGTGTCTGCTATCGGAGATTCACAACGTCTTCGGGTATCAGCCGACAGGATTGAAATCGTTCCACGTTGGGTGAGCGTCGCATAGCCCGCACGTCGTATAGTTCGCGCATGTGAGCGATCCCATCTGCGTCGAAGCTACTGAAATTGGTGCGCTATCAGCGCAGATGTTAAAGTTGAGGCAACCGTCTGGGCGAATGCCTGGAATGCAAGCGGAGTTTCCTCCCACCTGGATGCCCGCCTTGGCTTGCCAAGGTCCACGCAATTGGCGTGATGTGAAAGGGGATCGGGTTCTTCGGTAGACGTTTCGACGTCTGTCAAATGGGCTGGCCTCCGTGCGCATGAAGTGCAACGGAGGCCATTTTCGTTGCTCTTCACGAAGTACCGTGGAAGGAGCCACTCATCAGCGAGACTCGCATTAACGAGCGCATCCGAGTTCCTGAGGTTCGCCTTGTGGGGCCCGGAGGGGAACAGGTCGGCGTCGTTCGTGTTGAAGACGCCCTGCGCCTGGCCGAAGAGGCCGGCCTTGACCTGGTAGAGGTTGCACCCGACGCTAAGCCGCCGGTTGCCAAGCTCATGGATTACGGCAAGTTTAAGTACGAAGCCGCCCAGAAGGCTCGCGATGCTCGCCGTAATCAGGCGAACACCCAGCTGAAAGAGATCCGCTTCCGCTTGAAGATTGACGACCATGATTTTGGCGTTAAGAAGGGACACGTTGAGCGTTTCCTTTCCCAGGGCGACAAGGTCAAGGTCATGATCATGTTCCGCGGACGTGAGCAGTCCCGTCCTGAAGCTGGCGTTCGCCTGCTTCAGCGCTTGGCCGAAGAGGTTGGTGAGCTCGCAACAGTCGAGTCCATGCCTCGCCAGGATGGTCGCAATATGACCATGGTTCTCGCGCCCACGAAGCGTAAGTCTGATGCTTTGAACGAACAGCGCAAGCGTCGTGAAGCAGAGCGTGAAGAACGACGCGGTAAGCGTAAGGAACGCGCAAGCAAGGACCAGGCACGTTGCGCAAAAGCGGACACCACGGACAAGACTGACATTGACGTGTAAGCGTTGATGGAACAAAGAAGGAATAGCAAATGCCGAAGAACAAGACGCACTCCGGTGCGAAGAAGCGCTTCCGCGTGACCGGCTCGGGCAAGATCATGCGCGAGCAGGCCGGTGCGCGCCACCTGCTGGAGCACAAGTCCAGCCGCAAGACCCGCCGCCTCGCCACTGACCAAGTCCTTGAGAACGCAGACGTCAAGCGCGTCCGTCGTCTCCTTGGCAAGTGAGCTTCGCAAAAGGAGATTTGAAACATGGCACGTGTCAAGCGTTCTGTTAACGCCAAGAAGAAGCGTCGTACAGTCCTCGAGCAGGCGTCCGGCTACCGTGGTCAGCGTTCCCGCATGTACCGCAAGGCCAAGGAGCAGGTCACTCACTCCTTCGTCTACTCCTACCGCGACCGCAAGGCCCGCAAGGGCGACTTCCGTCGCCTCTGGATCCAGCGCATTAACGCTGCATCGCGCGCACAGGGCATGACCTACAACCGTTTCATCCAGGGCCTCGGCCTTGCTGGTGTTGAGGTCGACCGTCGTATGCTCGCCGAGCTCGCCGTCAACGACATCAACGCATTCAACGCGCTGGTGCAGGTTGCCAAGGATGCTCTGCCGGCAGACGTCAACGCCCCCAAGGCCTGACATACGGTGACTGTGAAGTCCGAGCGCCCGTCCATGCTCGCCAATCCTCACGCTGAACGCGTGAAGAAAGTGGCAGCGTTGGCCGGGCGCTCGGCACGTCGTAAGACGAATCTTCTGCTTGTTGAAGGGCCACAAGCAGTCCGCGAGCTTCTGGCTTTTAGTGGCCAGCATGTTCGCGATGTGTACTTCACTGAAGGTGCAGCGAGTCTGCATCCCGACGTGCACGCCCTTGCTTCTTGTGTGACCCGCTGGTGCCATACGGTGACCGATGAGGTCGCTTCTGTAATGAGCCCTGATGCTCAGGGCATTATTGCCGTTGCAACACGTGACGCATTGATGTCCAAGTTGCCAGATAGTGCGCCCCGGCAGACATATGTTGTGCTTGCCCAGGGACGCGATCCGGGCAACGTTGGTACGATCATTCGCACCGCTGATGCGATGGGATGCGCCAGTGTCATCGTCGTTGCGGGCACCGTCAATGTTGCCAGCCCAAAGGTTATCCGTTCCTCCGCAGGCAGTGTCTTCCACCTTCCGCTCGTTGGCGTTGCCTCGTTCGACGAGGCCGCCCAGTTGCTCAAAGCACGTGGTGTGCATCTGCTAGGCACCAGTGGCGGAGTGGGCATCGAAGACCTTGGTCAGGCGATGACTCAGGCAATCGCTGAGGGAGCGGGTCCTCTTGCCTCATCTCATGCGTGGGTCTTCGGCAATGAAGCGAAGGGCATGAGCCAGGCTGAACTCGATGCGTGTGACACCCTTGTCCGCATCGACATGACCGGTCAGGCCGAGTCCCTGAACGTAGCATCGGCAGCCTCAATGTGTCTTTTCGCTTCTCAGTGCGCGCGCTTGTCCAATGAAGCGCTGAAATAGTGTGCGCGGCCTCGTGAATTAATGAGTGAATCAGGCGCCAGCTGTCCTTTCGTCTCTACGAACCAACTAGGCTTGAACCATGACGTTGGTAAGTGAATGCTCGGAATCTGAACTCATTCGTCGCTATCAGGAAGTTCTTCCCGTTGGCGAACGCACCATGATCGGAATCGGCGACGACTGTGCGCAGATTGCAACCCCTGAAGGATCGTTCGTCGTATCGACGGATGTCATCGTCGAAGACCAGCACTTCCACCGGTATTGGTCCGACGCTTACCAGATTGGTGCTCGTATTACCGCGCAGAATCTTGCAGATATCGCCGGTATGGGTGGGTACACGTCATCGATCGTTATCTCTGTTGTGCTCACTCCTGACACCGAAGTCGAATGGCTGATCGACTTGGTTCGAGGTATCGGTGATCGTGCCCGCGAAGTCGGTGCCGGCGTCGTCGGTGGTGATATGTCGGCGGGAGAAAAGATGGTGCTGTCGATGACCGTCATGGGCTGGTGCGAAGGCGATCCCGTGGTGCGTTCGGGAGCGAAGCCCGGTGATGTGATCGCGGTGAGTGGTCGACTTGGTTTCTCGCACGCCGGCTTGGATCTGTTGCTGGGCGAGCACATTGACCCTGCAATTCGTGACGACGAGTCAATGGGGATCATGGCTGAAGCCCTCAACATGTATCGCGCTCCTGAGCCACCGTTGGAGACCGGGCCAGCTGCTGCGCGCGCCGGTGCCCACGCAATGATGGACCTATCTGATGGCATTGCTATGGATGGCACGCGTATGGCGAAAGCGTCTGGTGTGATCATTGATCTCGATCCGACTGCGTTGGAACGCGAAGCAGAACCGTTGCGTCAGCTCGCCGAGATCTGCGGTGTGAACCCGGTGGAATGGGTCGTCTTCGGCGGAGAAGACCACGGCATGATCGCTGCCTTTGGACCAGATGCGACCATTCCCGAAGGATTCCGCATTGTGGGGCACGTCCGCGAGGTCGGTGAAGGGGAAAACGCGAATATGTTCCTGAACGGCCACGCCTTGCGTGGGAAGTGGGATCACTTCAAGAACGAGTAAGAGGCATTCGAGGTGAAAAAGTCTGGCTCGCAAGGACATCCTTGCGAGCCAGACTTATAAAGTGTAGTGACCTTTTAAAGGTCATCCAACAGGTGCGGGGCTATCAGATAGCGCGCTGAACCTTGTCGGACTTCAGGCACTTGGTGCACACGTTCAGGCGCTTCGGGGTGCCCTCAACAAGGGCGCGAACGCGCTGAATGTTCGGATTCCAGCGGCGGTTGGTGCGAACGTGAGAGTGTGACACGCTCTTGCCGAAGCCGGGTCCCTTACCGCACACGTCACAAACGGCAGCCACGATGATCTCCTCGGTTGTCAAAATAGGTTATTCCCGTTTTCACAGGACAGTATTGAGCGGTGTAGTCCACCGCAGGCAACTATGAAAGATTAACGGATTAACGCCTTCAACTCCAAGTTTTGCACCCTTTGTGGGCTGTCAGGTAGCCCACATTCGTTGATAGGTCGCGGATTGTGTGCGGCTCGCGGCAGTGTGCATAGCGGGTTGAAGGCCAGAGCAACGCTTGCAGAATCCTAGCGCGCAGTTTGGTTTCTACATGTGGTTCGTTCTTACCTAGAAATGCGATCAAGAAGCTCAGCGTGAGCCGTGGAATACGAAGCGATAAAAATGCAACGATTGTCGGGCTTAGATGTGTCTGGCGCGCCGAACGCTGATCCCTGAACAATAATGAACGCAAAGCTAAACGGATGGAGCAAGAGTGGAACTGAATGCTGGGACTGTCGCCTCCCTGTTGCGAGTGGCAGCAAATGAATCTGCCACGCTTGCTCAGTTCCTGAACGACCTCGACGGGTGGGACGGCTCAGACTGCGATACTGGCACGAACGCTGCACATACGCTGGCCTCCATGGCAAGCGCCGTCGAACGTCTAGATCCGGTTTCGTCGTTTGCTTCCGGGCTTGAAGCCGGTGTTGACGCTGGCATCGTCCTTGCCCAAGGGCATATTGGCGTCATCATTACTGCTGTTCTTTCCGCATGGTCCAAGGCCCTCAATGGTCCAGGTCAGATCACGCCGATTCAGCTTCGTCGCATGCTGTGTGCACCAAATGCGATCCAATCCGATTCCCATGTCACTGACGTTTTGCGTCGAACCCACCTGTCGAATGCGATCGTGACGGTCTTGGATACAGCCAGAACCGCCGCCACTGATTTGGGCGACACGATTGAATCAAACGAATACCTGGTTTCGTGGTACTCACTCGCAGCTCAAGAAGGCCTGATTGGCGCCACAAATGAGAGAACAGGGCGTATCGACGCAGGCGCATCCGTCCTGACCATCCTCTTCGCCTGCTTTGACTCGGTTGTTTCAGGACAAACATCAGTACTCGAGTCGCTGGCTCATATGCTCAGCGAATTAGCGGAAAACAACGGTGATATCCCCAGTCAGAACGTTCCCGCCCCGAACCGCGCATTCAGTGTCGATATCGTCTGGCAGGCGACTGCAATAGACGCAGACCACTTTTTTACTTCCATTGAGCTCATGGGAGCACGCCTTTCCTGCGTTGGAATGCTTGACCCATTCGGCGTAGGAATGTGGCGCCTACACATCGACACGTCCGCCCCTCTTTCAGTACGCCCCAAGACTGGACGCCTTATCAGATTCCAAGTCGCTGACGCGCGTCCAGATGAGATGCTCGGCGTCGACGAGCTCGCCGAAGAAGGCATTACCCACCGCGGTGTTCGCCTTCTCGAACGGCGACCCATGCGACGAGTCGAACGCGCCCGAGTCCTTGTATGCACCCGAGCTCCCGGATTGATTGAAGATGTCGCCAGAACAGGTGCAATCGTTCTATACAATCCCAGCGCCGAAGACGGGGCGGGAATCATGGAGATTGCCACGTCCTCATCGACGGGCGTCAGTCTGTTCGTGCCGTGCGACGATGAGTCTTCAACACTTGGCACTATGCTTGCCTCTCGTCTGAACGCGCCCCAATCCCTGTTTGCCCCCGAGCCCGCAGATGCCACCTCGTCAACCGACGCCATCATTGTGGTGGCGCAGTCGAACGATGAACTGTCAGCGTTCTACGTCGCGCACACATGCGCCGGCTACTTCGTTCCGCAACCCGGCGGGCACACAGTGGGGCCAACAATGGAACGCCTGCTCACCCAAGGGGCGAGCCAAGCGCTTGAAAACCAGGTGACCTATTCGCTCGACTCGGACGATGATCTTGCTATTTCGCAACTGGTCGCCGACATTGCACGCAGGAACCCCACGCAGTTCCGCCTGCTCCTGTCCGCACACGACGGTCCGGATTTGGTTGGACTGGTCCGGCAACTGGTGATGCACGCTGACTCTCTCCTCGATGACATTGATGTGATCGACGGGGGACAAGCGGGGCGAAGTCTCATAGCGGGTATGTGGGCATGAGCGAACTCGATACCCCGCTTTCTCTTCGCCTCCCTGCGCCAACCGCGCGCAAACTCGCAAAAGCAGGGTTTGAAACCGTTGAAGACCTGCTTCTTTGTGCGCCTCGTCGCTACTACCACTGGGGCGCACTGACCCCGATGTCGATGCTGCACGAAGGCGAAGATGTAACGATCCTCGCCCAAGTTGCACGAGCAAACCTCGTTGCAAACCGAAGCCGTCAGGGCGTTCGCCTCGAAGTACAACTGACCGACGGCATTACCACGATGAACGCGACCTTCTTCGCGCACAATGAATACAAACTCGCCGTCCATCAGCGCCTCTTGAAACCCGGAGCCTCATTCCTTTTCGCCGGAAAAGTCGGATCCTACCGCGGTAACCTTTCGCTGGTACACCCCAGCTTCGAAGGAATGGATGACGCCAGCGACTCAGCAGAAGAACGCTCCCAACGGCCCATCCCGATCTACCCGACAAGCGGGGGGATCACCAGCTGGATCATGGCACGCAGTATCACCATGATTCTCGATTCTCTGGACGATGAATCGATTGACGACGTGATCCCGGCCGACATCCGAGAACAACGAAAACTACCCAATCGCGCCACGGCTTTGAGGATGCTCCACCAGCCATCTACCGACGACGACTACAAACAGGCGAAAACCACATTCGCGTTCGAGGAAGCTTTCACCCTTCAATGCATCCTGGCCAGGCGACGCTACGGGGAACGCTCTCTAGTTGCGCCTGCTTGTCCGCTCACCTCATCGCACGCAGTCAGTGAATTCATTGCATCGCTTCCCTTCACTCTGACCGACGCCCAATCACGCGCGCTCAAAGAAATTGACGCCGACATGAACCAGACCGTCCCCATGCAACGACTCCTCCAAGGAGATGTGGGTTCAGGGAAGACCGTTGTTGCGCTCGCGGCATTGATTGCGGCGGTTGACGCTGGACACCAGGGTGCACTGGTGGCGCCGACTGAAGTGCTGGCCGGACAGCATCTTGAGTCGATGCGCGCGTTAGCGCAGGGGGTCATGGTCGATGGGAAACCAGTTGATATTCGTCTGTTGACCGGTTCGACACCGCCTGGGGCGCGTCGCGAAATGAGCGCGCTCATTGAAGCGGGGGAGCCACTGATCGTGGTGGGGACTCACGCTTTGTTCTCTGACAGTGTTGCTTTCAAAGACCTCGGCGTTGTTATTGTGGATGAACAGCATCGTTTCGGCGTTGAACAGCGCGATACATTGCGCACCCGCGGCGGGGGGCGTAGCGCGCACCAGCTGGTGATGACGGCGACTCCGATTCCTCGTACGGTCGCGATGACGGTGTTCGGTGATCTGGAAGAGACACGCATGGCGGGGATGCCTGCCGGTCGTACGCCGGTGCAGACGTTCCTTGTTGATAGCGCGAATTCGGTGTGGATGGAGCGCTTGTGGACTCGAGCGCACGAAGAGATTGAGCGCGGTGGGCGTGTCTACGTTGTCTGTCCGCGTATCGACGAAACGGATGAGGTCACCGACGCTGAAGGAGAAGAAGCGAATCGCCCCCCGCTTGCGTCGGTCGAAAAGGTCAGTCAAACCCTGCGCCGTCTTCCCGCTCTTGGAGCGCACCGGATTGAAACGTTGACGGGCCGCACTCCGCCAGCGGAAAAAACCCAGATCATGGAGCGTTTCGCATCCGGAGAATCGCCGATTTTGGTTTCTACGACCGTCATCGAAGTGGGCGTGGACGTCAAGAGTGCGACGATGATGGTGATCGTTGACGCCCAACAGTTCGGCTTGGCGCAGTTGCATCAGTTACGAGGCCGCGTCGGCCGTTCGTCGACCCCATCCGTGACGATGGCGGTTCATCGTAGCGATTTGAATCCGGACTCGATGGAGCGTCTTGAAGCATTTGCATCAACGACGGACGGTTTTGAGCTCGCAGAAAAAGATGTTCAGCTCCGTCGTGAGGGAGATGTGTTGGGAGCAGGGCAGTCCGGTCGCAGTTCGCACCTGCGTTTCCTTTCTGTTCGACGTGACGAACGGATTATTTCCCACGCTCGCAGCGATGCACTGCGGATTATCGAAGAGGATCCGCAGCTGATGAATCATCCGGAGTTAGCGTGTGCTTTGAGGCGCTTGTCGGCTGATTCTCTTGCTTGGATTTCGATGAGCTAAAGGGTGCTACCGTGGTGATCCCTGCGATCCTGGCGTTTTGCTTCGCCCGATAGACTATGGGTCATGACTCGAATCGTTGCAGGCTCAGCCAAAGGTCGCGTGCTGAAAGTTCCCGCGAAGGGGACGCGTCCAACATCGGAACGCGTCCGCGAGGCGCTGTTTTCTCGCCTGGAACATATGAACGTGGTTGAAGACTGTCTGGTTCTTGACCTTTATGCCGGTTCGGGAGCATTGGGGTTAGAGGCCGCGTCACGAGGTGCCTCGCGCGTGGACTTGGTTGAAAAATCGGCACCGGCAGCGCGAATCATTGCTCACAACATCCGCGCAACCGGTCTGAAAGCGCGGGTTCATACCGCCTCGGCGGCCACCTTCTTGGGGGCGCGTGATTTTGAGACGCTCAGTGGAGAGTTTGATCTTGTGTTGCTTGATCCTCCCTATGACGTGAGCGAAGAAGAGGTGGCGGAGGTGCTTTCACGTCTTGGATCGTGGATCACCCCGGATGCGCTTGTCGTTGTTGAGCGTTCCAGCAGGTCACCAGAGCCTTTGTGGCCGGATTTCCTTGTGAAGGAAGATCAGCGGACGTGGGGTGAGACCGTCGCATGGTTTGCCGGTCCGCCCGTGAAAGCCGAAGTAGAGACCGACTTGGATCTCAGATCAGTTCATTGAGCAATCGTCGTTAATCCCACCCGGCAAGGCTTGGGGGATACTATCGACTTCAATATCCTCGACTTACTAGAACAGGACGACAATGCGAGTTCTTTTTGCGGGATCATTTGATCCCATCACCATCGGCCACGCCGATATCATCACCCGCGCTGCCTCCTTCGCCGACGAACTAGTTGTTGCGGTGGGCATAAACCCTAAGAAGAAATACATGTTCGATCAGGACAAGCGTGTCGACATGGTGAACGCTGTCGTGGGTCAACTGGGGAACGTGCGCACCGTGAAAATGGAAGGGACGTTGATTGACTGCGCGAAGTCGAACGATGTTTCTTTCATCGTTAAGGGCGTTCGTAGGGCAAGCGATGTTGATACCGAGCTTGCCCAGGCCGCGGTGAATCGTGACCTTGGAGGGGTGGAAACTCTGTTTATCCCATCCCGACCAGAGCTGTTGTTGGTGTCCTCGTCAATGGTTCGTGAACTTCTTGACCTGAGATTAAGTGTTTCTCGGTATGTTCCGAACGAAATTGAGCCGTTTGTAGCGCAAAATAGAGCAAAGAAAGGTCACTGAGACCGCTTCAACGATCTGGAGGACACAATGTCGGATCCCGTAACGCCTGAACCCAGCGAAAACGAGACGTGGGATGAGAACACGGTTTACGGACCGTCGACCGTCATTGCTGCTCTCGATCAGATTGAAGCGCTCGTCGAAGAGGCTCGCGCTGTTCCGCTTTCGGCAATGATCATGCTGAACCGTGCGGAGATCCTGGATCTTCTTGACCAAGCACGTGAAGCGTTGCCGGAAGATTTGGTTGCTGCCGACGCTGTTGTTGCTGACGCCGATGCCGTTTTAGGGCGCGCAGATACCGCTGCCGAAACGACTATTGCTGAAGCTAATTCTCGTGCTCAGTCAACTCTGGACGAAGCCGAAGAAAAGGCGAAGCACATCGTCGATTCTGCGAACGAACAGGCTGAACGCACGGTTGCTCGCGCGAACGAAGAAGCTGAGGCTTCCGTAAATCAGGCTCGCTCTGAAGCTGAAGCGATTCTGGTCGACGCTAACGAGCAAGCGAAGCGTCTGGTTTCCAGCGAGAACATTACTCGTATGGCCGAAGATCGTGGTCGTGAGATTGTTGGTCAGGCTCGTAAGCAGGAAGAAGAACTGCGTCTGGGCGCTGACGACTATGTTGCGAAGTCGCTAGCTGAGCTGTCGGGTATGTTGGCGGATCTGCAGCGTCGCACTGAGGCCGGTCGTCGTGCCATCGCGGAGCGCCAGGGCATCGACGTGACTGACATTGATCTCGACAATGAGTGACTCTCCTCTTGTCATCTCGTTGGTGACACTGTCGCGTCAGATTGGTTCTTTCCGTCACGAGGATCTGCATTGGGTTGCGCCCGATGATTTGAGGACTCCGTCAATGGGGGTTGAACCGGGCACTCCTTTAGATTTTGGGGTTGATCTGACCAGCGTTGATGATGGCGTATTGGTTCGCTTGACCACCAGTGTTGACCTAGTGGGCGACTGCGTGCGCTGTCTGGATCCGGTCAGTGTTCACCATGACATTGATACGTCGGATGTCTTCTTTGAAACGGCTCCCGTGGCTACAGAGGAGGACGACGACGCCGATGACGTTCGCTTGATTGGTCAGCGTGACACGATCGATCTGGAGCCGATGATTCGCGATTCGATCATGACGCTGGTGGATGATCGTCCACTGTGTCGGCCTGATTGTGGAGGCTTGTGTGACGTGTGCGGACAGAAGTGGGATGAGCTCCCTGAAGATCATGAGCACTTCCAGGTGGATCCGCGTTTAGCTTCTCTTGCTTGTCTTTTGGATCAGGCCAAAGACAACTAGGACTGCTAGCGGTGCCCAAGCACGCTAGGGTGGCTCCTCACTGCACAATTGTACGAACAGAAGTTGAAGACGGACGTATGTCGCATAAGAAGAAACTCCCAGTTCCCACCAACACGGACTACGACCAGCTCATGGAACGTTGGGGATCGAGTATCGATCCTGACCTTCTGCTCCTTGCCCTGACTCACCGTTCATATGCGAACGAAGCCGGGGGGTTGCCGAATAATGAACGCCTCGAGTTCTTAGGGGACGCGGTTCTGTCAGTAACGACCGCGGATCGTTTGTTCCACGACTACCCGGATGTCGCGGAGTCATCTTTGTCGCAGATGCGTGCTTCCACGGTTTCGCAAACTCCGCTGGCGCAGGCTGCTCGTCGTATTGGGCTTGGGGATTTTATTTTCCTCGGCAGAGGAGAGGCCGCTTCTGGTGGCAGTGACAAGGATTCGATCCTTTCCGACACGTTCGAGGCGCTGATCGGGGCGACGTATCTGACGCACGGTATGGAGCACACGCGAGCCGTTGTGCTGGCCAATCTTGAGTTCCTGCTGAGCCAGGCCGAGGTACGAGGATCCCATCATGACTGGAAAACCTTGCTTGTCGAATATGCGAAGGCGCATAACCTTGGCGAAATTCGCTATGAGGTTGAAGGTTCGGGCCCGGATCATAACCGTTCTTTCACTGCGACCGTCTTCGCGTCGAATGTTGAAGAACCGTTGGCTGTTGCCAGCGCATCGTCGAAGAAGCACTCCGAGAGTGCGGTTGCGCAACAGGCTATGGAGCTTCTTTACTCTCGCCTTGGTGACTAAGAGGTGGCCAAAGGACGAAGAATCATCGCAATTTAACCGGTTCTTTGCGACTTCTTGCCCGACCGCTCGATATAGGATCTAGGACTTGTCTAGGATATGACTGTGACTGAAAACCCCAAGAATGCCAAGATTACTCGCGTCATGATCATCGACGATCATGAGATCGTTCGACGCGGTATTGCTGAGATTATTGATCGCGATGATGCCCTTGAGGTCGTTGCTGAAGCAGGTAGTGTCGCTGACGCCGTGCGTCGCGCAGATCTGGTTCGCCCAGACGTTGTTCTGGTTGATCTTCAGCTTCCCGATGGTACGGGTATCGATATTCTGAAGCAGCTTGCGGTTTCGCATCCGGAGATCCTGCCGATCGTGCTTACCTCGTTCGACGATGATGAGGCTTTGGCTGAATCTCTTGAAGCTGGTGCGCACGCTTACGTGTTGAAGACCGTGCGCGGTGCAGAAATCACGGACGTGATTAAGGCTGTTGCTGCTGGTCGTATTCTGCTGGACGAGCGCACGATCACGCGTCGTCGCGCTGACCATGATGATCCGACCGCTGACCTGACTCCGTCAGAGCGCAAGGTTTTGGAACTGATTGGCGATGGTCTGTCGAACCGTGAGATCGGTGAGAAGCTGGGCGTTGCAGAAAAGACCGTGAAGAACCACATCACGTCGCTTCTGTCGAAGATGGGCTTGCAACGTCGCACTCAGGTGGCAGCGTGGGTCGCTGGCCAGCGTGCGGCCGCGTGGAGGAACTAAAGCTTCGTTCTTTCTACTGGCTACGAGGTCGGGGCGCAGTTCGTACGAACTGCGCCCCGACCTGTATGAAGTTGGAACTTAGGCTAGCGGAGCGCGGAAGGTGATCCTGGCGCCGAGGCCTCCGATTCCGATTCCCTGTTCGAAGCTCCCACCACGGATGCGGGCGCGCTCGGACATGTTGGACAGGCCAGAGTTTCTGGTGTGGTTCGGGTCGATGCCTCGTCCGTCGTCGGCGATTGAAACGGTGACGTGCCCGTTTTCTCCCGTTCCCATGACGTCAACGGTCACCGAGCCCGCAGTGGCATGTGCATGGCGTGCGATATTGGATAGGCCTTCGCGCACGATGGCGACAATGTCATCTCCCAAGTCGGGGCCGATGCGATTGTCGATGGTTTCGATCATCAGCTGTTCGTCGTCTGCGACTTCGTTAATCGCGTGACCATCCAGTGTGATCAACAGGGATGGGGCAAAACCAAGGAAGGAACGTGTCAGTGATGCTTCGCGTCGAATACGTTCCACCAGTGCCACTGATTTGTCGGGTTCACGTAGGTTGTGGACGATTGCTCGGATTTGGCGTACAGCCTCGTCGATGGAGGCTAGAGCACGGTCCAGTGTGGCAGTAATGGCCTCAGGATTCGGGTGTCCGCTTTCTACTTCCACCTTGGCGGCATCCAGTTGCATGCCGGTGGCGAACAGCTGTTGGATCGCGAAATCGTGCAGGTCGCGTCCGATACGATCTCGCTCGTCGAGCAGTGTGGCCACGTCTTCAGCGTGCTTAGCGGAGGCGAGCTCCAGTGCCAAGGCGGCTTGAGATGCGAGTGATTCAGCCAAAGACAATTCGGACAGATCAAATTCTGGCTGTCCGATGCGACGAAGCAGGATCAGAATGCCAGCGGAGTTACCTCGCGAACGGAGGGGCGCGTAGAGCGCCGGTCCGAAGGCTGCAAGCTGAGGAAGACGCATGGTTTGCGCCCGCGCCATGGAGTCGACGATCATGCCCGTTCCTTCGTGGAGCACGCTCATCGCGCGCCCCTCGGGTGGGAAGACAACGCCGAGAAGAGTATCAGCCAGGTAGCCGTCAATGATTTCGGCAGCCCAGGTGTCACCAACGGAAGGCAGAACGATGATCGCCGTATCTGCACGTGAAACCTCTCGCACGGTCTGTGCGATCAGCTCAAGGGCTTCTTCTTCGTCGGTGCCTTCAAGCATCGTGGTTGTCAGCTGCTGGGAAGCGGAAATCCAGCGTTCTGTTCGACGCGAGTCCGCGTACAGGTGAGCATTTTCCACTGCGACGCCCGCGGCGGGAGCAAGCATTGACAAAACATCGGCGTCAGAGGCTGTGAATCCGCCGTTCTTATCGGTCAGGAAGAGGCGTCCATACACCTGCTCGTTGATCAGCACGGATACGCCCAGGAAACTGGTGATTGATGCCGGAGGAATGTCCTCGCATTCGCTCATGTCGTTGATCAGTAGGTGACCGGTAGCGGGGATTTGGCTGATCAGTTCTTCTGGCATTGAAGGTGAATGTGGCAGTGCTTCGCTGGTGTGTTCGATCAGCTGGGATGCTTCGCCCCATGTGTCAAGGACGATCAGGGCGCCGTATGGTGCGCGGGTGAGCTTGCAGGCTTGGTCGACGAAGCTGGTCAGGGCCTTGCGCAGGTCGAGCGTGCTGGTGAGGTCAAGGGCGGCCTTCACCAGGGCGTGTTCTGAACCCCATGGCATTAGTTTTCCTCTTCCTGGCCGACAGCCCAACGGTAGGCCTGAGATGTTTCAAGAAGGTCGGCGTGTGTGCCTCGCGCAATCAATTCTGCTTGGGTTCTTTCGCCGCCTGATCGTCCGAAGAACAGGATCTCGTCGGCGTTTTCGAGGGCGCTCAGGCGATGCGAGATGAGCAGGATGCCACGCGTCGGATCCGAGAGCAGGTCGGAAATGAGCGTGTCAGCTGTCGACGCATCCAAGTGCTCGCCGGCCTCATCGAGGAGTAGCAGGGGAGCGGGTGAAGCGAGGCCTCGTGCGATGAGCAGGCGTCGACGTTCACCGCCGGACACTGTCGTGCCATCTGAACCGATCATGGTGTGGATCCCATCGGGCAGTGCTGCAAGCCAGCTGGCCAATCCAACGCGTTCAAGTAGAGCGATTGCACTGTCTTTGCTGAGCTCACCGTTGGCGACTCGCAGGTTTTCTAAGACGGATGTGGCGAAGATATGCGCGTCTTCGGTCGTGACATTGACAATCTTGGTGAGTTGTACGCGGTCGGCTTCCCATGCGTCCACGCCGTTCACCTGCGCAGATCCAGCCTTCGGCGGAATCATGCCAGCCAAAGTCAGCGCGAGCGTCGTCTTACCGATACCCGACTCGCCCACGATCGCGATGGATTTGCCCGGGTGCAATTCCAGATCGATCGAATCGACGAGGCTGGGGCCACTTGGCCATCCGATCGTCAGGTTCGTGGCGGCAAGTGACGGAACGTCAGTGTGTGGAACGGGGTGGGTAGCGACTTTGGTGGGTTCGCCAAGCATCTCGTCAATACGGACTGCCGCGGTCGCGGACTTGACCAGCTGGACGCCTGCGGGGGCTAGTTCAGCGGTTCCTTCAAACGAGGACAGGGGAGTGAGAACAAGGACTGCGAGAAGCAGGCCGGTAATCATGCCACCTGTTGTTTGAGGAATGCCGATCAGCAGTGCGGCGACAACGGCTGCTCCCATTGCTGCTCGGTCAATCCCGGAAGCTAGAGCAGCCATCCGCGCACTGCGGTGTGAGGCTTCAACGAGCTTTTCTTCGGTCTCATCAATCGATGCTCTAAACGCCTCAAGTTCTCCGGACACCTGGAGTTCAGAGGTTCCCTCCATGACGGTCAGGATCTGCGTCGACAGGTCAGTGCGCGCGCGAAGCGTATCAATTTGAGCGATTCGTGCAGCGTGCATCGACAGTAAGGGGGCTCCGACCCCCGATACCAAAAGACAGATCGCAACCAGTAGCGCAGCGGGAACGGAAATGAGTCCAAGACCAATGACCGTACAGATTCCAACGATTGCTGCCACGCAGGTGGGGAGCAGGGTCTTGACAACCAGATCGCCCAAATCATCCACGTCTGCGCCCGTACGAGCAAGCAGATCACCGCGCTTCATCGCGGTCAAGCGGTCGATGGGATTGTGCGCGAGGCGGCGATAGAGGTTCTGGCGCAGGGCGTCCATGCCACGCAAAGCAACGCGATGGCTGGCCAAACGGCCCGCGTATCTCAGGAGTGCGCGCGATACGCCGAATGTGCGTACGCCAACGGCAGCGACGGTCAGGAACAAAACCGGTGGGTGCTCTGATGCCCTAGCGATCAGCCAAGCAGCAGTCGCACCAAGGGCAATAGCGGCACCAAGAGCACCGGAAGCAAGCAGAACAGAGAAGAGGAATGCTTTGGTATCGACCTCGACGAGGGGGAAGACTCGTTTCAGAGCACGCTTTTCTTCGCGAGTAATGAACAGCATCAGTTCACCGCCTTTTCTGGGTCGGTATCGGTCGCACTGACCGTCAAGATTCCTGGCAGATCAACATCGACGCTGGTCTGTGCCCAGTCATTGACCCCAAGTTGCGGATACTCTTCGATATCTTGGATGGTAGCGGGCGCGCTTTCAACCAGGATGACCAGATCGGCAATCGTCTTTAGTGCCTGACGGTGTGCGATAACCAGAACCGTTTTCCCCTGTGATTTAAGAGCTCGAATAGCCCGCGTGATCTCTTCTTCGCTGACGGCATCAAGATGCGCTGTCGGCTCGTCGAGGATCACCAGCGGTGAGTCATTCACCAGTGCGCGCGTCAGTGCAAGACGCTGCCGCTGCCCAACTGACAAGCCAATGCCACCCACGCCAACCTTTGAATCCCAACCATCGGGCATTGCTTCAACAATGGTGTGGAAACCTGTTGCTTGCGCGGCTTCGACGAGGCCGCTTGTCACGGTTTTCAGCGCCATGTTTTCAAGGAGCGTGCCGGGAAGGATCGTCGGAGCCTGAGGAACCCACGTGATTTGTTTCCACCACGAGTTTGCATCGCAGTCGCTAACGTCGCAGGACGGTGTAGCCCCGTCAAGAGGAGCAAGGACAACGTTCCCCTTTGTCGGAGTCAGCAGGTTCAGAATCGTCAGAACAGTTGTCGACTTACCGGCCCCTGACGCACCTTCAAGAACGGTCAGCTGTCCCGGCTGAATCGAAGCTGAAAGATTGTGAGGAGCCCATGTACCGCGAGCCGCCACGCTCAGGTTTTCCAGCTCAATCGTGCATGATGAAATCGGGGGCAAAGAAACAGGTGAAGTGCTGTCCCCATCCGCCCCTGAATTGGGGGAAGAAGTTGAAGTGGTGAGCGTGGCCTCGTTACTGGGGGAAGAAACGAGGTGCGAAACGGTACGCGAAGCCTGCGGGCGCTCAGTTTCGATGATCTCGAAGGCGCTTTGTGCGGCGGCCACACCGTTCGCGGAAGCGTGGAATTGCGCGCCAACCTGACGAAGCGGTTCGAAGACTTCGGGGGCCAACATGATGACGGCGAGGCCGGTAAACAGGGTGACGTTGCCGGCGACAAGGCGCATACCGACTTCGACGGCAACAAGAGCAACCGACAGGGTGGAAAGGAATTCAAGGGCTGCACCCGACAGGAACGCGACGCGCAGGGTTGCCATTGTGGTGCGCGTGTTCTCTTTGCCCAGGGCTTCAAGGTGCGCACGAGGTCCATTCTCGCGACCCAAACTGCGCAGGGTAGGCAAGCCCGCCATGAGGTCAAGAAGCTGCGAGCCCAGACGCTCCATTGCGACCAGCTTCGCCTTCGACGAATCCTGAGTAAAACGACCGATCAACGCCATGAAAACTGGAATCAACGGAATGACGAAGAGCGCGATGACGCCCGACCATGCGTCCAAATAGAGCATGATAGCCAAAGCCAAAGGAGTTGCCGTCATCGTCAGGACAAGCTGAGGAAGGAACTTTACGAAGTAGGGGCCCAGATCATCTAAGCCACGCGTCAAAAGCGTTGTCGTGTCGGCGCCGTGAACTGCACGCCAGCGGGGACCGAGTTCTTCGGTCGCATGCAAAACCTCGCAACGAAGATCTCGGATGGCACTGTCTGCAGCGCGCTGACCGAGCGAATCGCGCAACCCAACAAGCAACCCACGAATAATGATCACGATCACCAGCGCAACAACGAAACCTGCAACGTCACCAAGGCGAGCGTTGCCGGTGATCACGGGGGAGAGCGCTGCCGAGATCAGTAGGGACTGAGTGATCACGGCGATGGCAATCAGCGTGCCGATGAGCCCCGTAATAATGATGGGCTTTCGTGCAGAACGCGCGTATTTCAAAAGCCGTGGATCAAAAGGTCGCATTGAACTATTTTGCCGTAATTTCTGGGGGAAGCGGTAACTGAAAAACAGTGCGGACACGGCTGGAAGGCGGGGTGAATCGAGGTACGAAAGACCGGTATCCAGACGTTGGTGAATGTGGCACTGCAATCGTGGTGAAACACAACGGTGGCCCGGCACTGACGCACCGGGCCACCGAAGTGTTTAAAGATCAGCCAGCAAGGAAGTTCTCACCAAGACGGATCTTGGAGGGAATCAAGCCGGGGTTCTGATCGACGTCGCTAACCGACACGCGCTTGCGGAAGGCCCAGTAGGACCATGCCGTGTAGATCAGGACGATCGGCGTGAAGATCAGAGCAACGATCGACATGACAACCAGGGTTGCCGGTGAGGACGATGCCTGGTCGATCAAAAGCGAGTATGCCGGGTCGATCGAGGACTTCATGACGGCCGGAGCCATTGCCGAGAAGACCCAGGTGACGGTCGAAGCGATTGCGACAGCCATCAGGATGAAGGACAGACCTTCGCGACGCAGTGCCTTCTGGCTGAATGCGGTCGAGGCAATGATCGCGAGTGCTGCGACGAGCAATGGGATCCATGCCAGGACGTTAGCCGAGTAAGCGAACTGACCCCAGATCAGGAAGATTGCGGCAACGACGGTTGCTGCGATCGACAGGGGAGCTGCCAGGCCGTTTGCGCGCTCACGCACATCGCCTTCGGTCTTGAGCGCCAGGAACTGGGCACCGACTGCCGTGCAGACGGCCAGGATTGCGACGCCACCGAGGATAGTGAACGGGGTGAGCAGTGAGAAGAAGCCACCGGTCAGCTGGTGCGTTGCGGTTGCAAGCGAATTAGTGACCATATCGGGTGCGACAACAACGCCGGTCAACTCATCGACGACCTCGATCTTCATGCCCTGAACGAGGTTTGCGAATGCAACACCGAACAAAACGGGAACCAGGACAGCGGTCACGGTGTGGATAGTGTCCCACGCGCTACGCCACTTTGCCGTTGCGATCTTTGCGCGCCACTCAAGAGCGGAGATGCGCAGGATCAGGCAGAAGAGAATGAGGAACAGGGCAAGGTACATGCCCGAGAACATCGTGGCGTACCACTCTGGGAATGCTGCGAAGGTGGCGCCACCGGCGGTGAGTAGCCAGACCTCGTTGCCGTCCCAGTGGGGACCAATGGTGCGCAGCATCTGCGTGCGTTCTTCGTCGTTCTTGCCGATAACTTTCAGCAGGATGCCGACGCCGAAGTCAAAGCCTTCGAGGAACAGGTAGCCGGTCCAAAGAACAGCGATGAGGATGAACCAGAGGATTGAAAGTGTCATTGCAGTTTCGCCGCCTCTCAGTATCCGAAGGACAGGTCGCCGGCGGGAGCGTCGGTTTCTGTCTTCTTAGCGGTGTGGATGCCCTCGCGCACGTAGCGACGCATGAGCAGGAACCAGATAACGCCCAGCAGAGCGTAGAGCAGCGTGAAGCCGATCAGGGTTGCAAGAACCTGTCCGGCGGGAACTGCCGTTGAAATACCGGTGTCGGTCATCAGCATGACAGAACCGACCGGATCACCGTTCGAAAGACCTGCAATGTTCGGGACGACAACCCACGGTTGACGACCGATTTCGGTGAAGATCCAGCCGAAGGTTGCTGCCAGGAACGGTAGGGGCAGGTTGATTAGTGCCATCGTCGACAGTGACTTCGAACCGGGGACGGTGCCCTTGCGGGTAACCCAGAGACCCCAGAGTGCGAAGATCAGGGAGAGGATGCCAAGGCCGATCATGAGGCGGAACGACCAGAAGGTTGCCATCTGCGGGGGAACGAAGTTGTAGTGAGCTGCATTGCCGTACTTGGCGGTGAAGTCAGCGTTCGAGTTCAGCAGTTCGACCATGCGAGCCTGCTCGTCAGCGACACCTGCGGAGGTTGCGCTGAAGTCATTGTGCGACATGAAGGAAGCAACGCCGGGGATCTCAATGAACTTGGTGGGTGCTTCGCCGGAGGAATCCAGTGGGCAGGAACCGAACTGAGCGACGGTGAAGGCAGCGCCATCGGTGTCGACGCAGATGCCTTCGGCGACTGCCATCTTCATCGGCTGAAGCTTGACCAGTTCCTGGCCCTGGAAGTGGCCGGTGCCCATGACGCCGAGAGCGCCGATGAGCATGACGATCAGGCCGAAGCGTGCAACGGGATGCCAGACGTTCTTTGCCTGGCTGGTTGCTTCTTCACTGCCTTCGCGCTGTGCGCGAACCATCCACCAGATGGAGATGCCGGCAACCAGAGAGCCTGCGGCAAGCCATGCGGTGGTGATGACGTGGGTGTATTCCCAGATGAGCGCCGGGTTTGCGAGGAGCTTGAAGAAGCTCATGGAACCGTCGAGGACTGCGCGTCCAGCTTCGGGGTCGTACTTTGCGCCGACCGGGTGCTGCATCCAGGAGTTTGCGCCGAGGATCCATGCGGCCGAAACGGCGGTGCCGATGGCGACCAGCCAGATGGTGGCCAGGTGCATGCCCTTCTTCAGGCGACCGAAACCGAAGATCCAGAGGCCCAGGAAGGTGGATTCCATGAAGAATGCAAGGAGTGCTTCGACTGCGAGCGGTGCACCGAAGATGTCACCGACGTAGCGGGAGTATTCCGACCAGTTCATACCGAACTGGAATTCCTGGACGATACCGGTGGAAACGCCCAGTGCGAAAGAGATGATGAGGAGCTTGCCGAAGAAGCGGGTGGCGTGGAGCCATTCCTGCTTTCCGGTCTTGTGCCAGAACGTCTGCATGAGTGCGACAAGGAGTGCCAGTCCGATATTCAGTGGAACCAGCACGAAGTGGTAGACGGTAGTGATACCGAACTGCCACCTGCCGAGCATGACAGAGTCGAGCGCTGCCTGCGCGAGGGTCATTGTGCTCGCCTTCCCTCAAATAGTTCGTTGATGGATGGTGCGCGTAGTGACTTTGGACCCAACAAGCGGGACCATCGTCACGTGCTTACCTGTCAATCTAGCCCATGATTATTCGCTTTTGCGTTGATTTTTGAGAAAAAGGCGGTTATCTGACAGACCTGATACTTTCGTCATTATTTGGGCTGTTTTTCGAGTCGAAAGTCCCGCCTTTCCAGTTTTCAGAGGGGGCTTCGGCGATGTTCAAGTGGGTATTTAGCTGACAGTTGGTTTTATAAATTTACGAGGCCGAGATGCGCCGTATGTAACTGTGTCCCTTCAAACGACTCGGGTAAAAATGTGGCAAACTTGAGTGTGTATCGGACATTGCGGACACACCTTCGCAATGAGATAAACGTCGAAGACGCCTCATGCGCCGACGTTTCGACCGCGATTAGCGGTAACCGTCAGGATTTCCGCCCCTAGAGGGCGAGGCCGAGGGGCCGGTGTGGTGTGGGACCGTGCCCTCACAAATGGAGAATTGTGACCACTGAGAATGCCTCTTCGGCACCTTCAGCGCCTGCAGCGTCATTGCTGTTCCAGCAACCTGAGTTCCAGGCTCCCGTTTTTCAAGCACCTGTCGAGCAACCCGCTCCGGCTCGTTCGTCGCGCTCGCAGTCTCGTTCAAACGACGAGGCCCCTGCGGAAACCCCCACGCGTGAAAAGCGTTCTCGTAAGACTCGTAAGACCGTAAAGGCTGATGCGGATACCAGTGAAGCCGAGGTTGAAGAGGTAACTGATTCCGCTCAAGCCTCTCAAACTCCTGATACTGATACGAAACGCGCGCGTCGTCGTACCAAGTCAAATGACACGGTTCAGGCAGATGCGGACAAAGGTGAAGAGGCCCAGGCAGAAGACACTGCATCGTCGGATACTACGCAGTTAGAAGACGATGGGGAAGAGACCTCAACGCGCCGTCGTCGCCGTCGTCGCACACGTTCCACCTCATCCGACGAAGGTGACGTTAACGACCAGGTGAAGGCTCTCAAGGGGTCGACTCGTCTGGAAGCGAAGAAGCAGCGTCGCAAGGAAACTCGTCGTGAAGGTCGCCGTCGCCACGGTATTACTGAGTCGGAGTTCCTGGCTCGTCGCGAGTCCGTGAATCGTCAGATGGTGATCCGAGATCATGATGGTCTGGATCAGATTGCGATCCTCGAAGATGATCTGCTGGTAGAGCACTACGTTGCTCGTCGCACCCAGAAGTCGATGGTCGGCAACATCTACCTCGGTCGCGTGCAGAATGTGTTGCCCTCGATGGAAGCCGCATTCGTTGATATTGGCCGTGGTCGTAACGCCGTCCTCTATGCCGGTGAAGTGAACTGGGATGCCGTTGGTCTTGAAGGCAAGCCACGTCGCATCGAGTCTGCTCTGAAGTCGGGTGACCCGGTTCTGGTCCAGGTGACCAAGGATCCGATCGGCCATAAGGGCGCGCGTCTGACCAGTCAGATCACGCTGGCGGGACGTTACCTGGTGCTGATCCCGAACGGCTCCATGATGGGTATCTCGCGCAAGTTGCCCGATCGTGAGCGCACCCGTCTGAAGAAGATCTTGAAGCAGGTTATTCCCGCCGGTTCGGGCGTCATCGTACGTACCGCAGCTGAAGGTGCAACCGAAAAACAGATTCGTGACGATGTCGCACGCTTGAGCGCGCAGTGGACGTCAATCGAAGAACAGCAGAAGAATACGAAGACCGCTCCGACGTTGTTGCGTGGCGAACCCGAGCTTGCTGTCCGCGTTGTCCGCGATATCTTCAACGAAGACTTCTCGAAGCTTGTGATCGAAGGAAATGAAACCTTCGAAACCGTCAAGTCTTACGTGGATGAACTTTCACCGGAACTGTCTGACCGCGTCGAAAAGTGGGTGGGCACCGATAACGTGTTTGTTGCTCACCGCATTGACGAGCAACTGTCGAAGGGGATGGACCGCAAGGTCTGGTTGCCGTCGGGTGGCACGCTCATCATTGACCGTACGGAAGCGATGACGGTCATTGACGTCAACACCGGTAAGTTCATTGGCGCCGGTGGCACACTGGAAGAAACCGTGACGCACAACAACCTTGAGGCTGCCGAAGAAATCGTTCGTCAGCTGCGTCTGCGTGATATCGGTGGCATCATCATCGTCGACTTCGTTGACATGGTGCTCGAATCTAACCGCGATCTGGTTCTCCGTCGTCTGGTCGAGTGCTTGGGTCGTGATCGCACGCGTCACCAGGTCACCGAGATTACTTCTCTCGGTTTGGTGCAGATGACGCGTAAGCGCGTGGGTGAGGGCCTCGTCGAAGCTTTCTCAACCCCGTGTGAAGCGTGCGAAGGCCGCGGCTTCATCGTCCACGAGCATCCGGTTGAGCTCTCGGACTCACAGCACCACACGGGGGCCGCCCCGAAGTCGAATAAACGCAAGAAGGCTGAGCGCATCGAAGACTCCGCCGAGCACGAAAAGGCCAAGCAGGCTCTGTCCGCCATCGCTGCTGCATCGCGCAAGTCTGACGAATCCGAAGTGTCTGCCTCCGCTGATTCTCCGGTCAACGAGGCCGCCTCCGCGGGTGAGAAGTCTGCCCCCGAATCAAAGGGTGGTAAGGGACGCAAGCGTGTGCACGAAAAGGCCGATTCGACCGTCGCTGACTCTGCTTCACCTGCCGGAGAAACGGGCGAAAACGAACAGGAACAGCCTGTGAAGAAGCGTCGTCCGCGTCGTGCAGTCCGAGTGTCGTCAGAAGAAACACTCTCTTCTTCGACTGAGGCTGAAAAGAGTGAATCGAAGGCTGATGTCACCGCTCAGATCACACCACGTGAATCCGATTCCGCGGGTCAGGCAGGCAATAACTCTGAAAAGACTGCGCGGCCTCGTAGGCGTCGTAGGGCAGTCTCGATGGATTCTGCCCAACCGGATGCGAGCGAGCCCGTAGCAAATGCTGCGCAGGCGAACGAGCCTGAAGCTAAGAAGGCAAGCGGGTCCAAGACTCGCGCGCGATCGGCGTCGGCTCACTTAGCATCGTCCGCATCTACGCCTCGAAAGACGCGCAGGCGTGTTGTCACCACACCAAGCGTTGAACCGGGAAAGACGGCTCCCGCTCTGGTGTTGGACTTGCCCGCTAGGGTAGAGGATCCGGTAACAGTGGTTGCCCCCACGATGACAACGGATGCGTTGACTTTACCTGAAGCCTCCACGTCTAGCGCTTCCAAGCCGAAGCGTCGTCGTCGCCTCGCCACCCAAAGCGGTGACGAGACTGCCTGATTTATCTAAACTAGGGTGACTCGGCGTGTCGCTAAAAGTTGCAGGGTGTGGAATCGCACAGCGTAAAACCCCTGTTTTTGGCTCATCCAAGTTGCCCTAAGATAGGCAAATCAGCTAAATTTGATCGTCGGCGCGACCAGCGCCAGCGGGATAAATATTGAAACGCTGTTCAAGCGAATCCCGTTCCGTATATCTAGAAGAGATGAGCTACACGTGGTCTACGCGATCGTCAAGGCCGGCGGCCGTCAGGAGAAGGTCTCCGTCGGTGACGTCGTCGTCGTCGACAAGGTTTCCGAAGAAATCGGTTCCAGCATTGAGCTTCAGCCGCTGATGCTGGTTGATGGCGATGCCATCACCGTCGATGCTGCCAAGCTTGGCAAGGTCACCGTCAAAGCAGAAATTGTGGACGCAACTAAGGGTCCGAAGATTTCCATCATCAAGTACAAGAACAAGTCGGGCTACCGTAAGCGCCAGGGACACCGTCAGAAGCTGTCGGTTGTCAAGATCACTGAGATCGCCTGACCTGAGACCGATTCGAGCAGAAAGTAGTTTCTGATGGCACATAAGAAGGGCCTTGGTTCCTCCCGTAACGGCCGCGACTCGAACGCTCAGCGACTGGGCGTTAAGCGCTACGGCGGTCAGCTTGTGAACGCAGGCGAGATCATCGTTCGCCAGCGTGGCACTCACTTCCATCCGGGCGACGGCGTTGGTCGTGGCAAGGATGACACCCTCTTCGCCCTGCGTGCAGGCGCCGTTGAGTTCGGTGTGAAGCGCGACCGTAAGGTTGTCAACGTCGTTGAGCCGGTCTCTGCCTGAGACCGATCGCTTGAAGGGGGCGTCCGGCACATGCCGGGCGCCCTTTTCACATAACTTTGATGTGCAGAGGTTTGTGCACAGACCCTCGGATCATTTTAAGGAGACGAAATGGCAGACTTCATTGATCGCGTGACGATCCATGCTGCTGGTGGCAATGGCGGTAACGGTGTTGCCTCAATTAAGCGTGAGAAGTTCAAGCCGCTCGCTGGCCCAGATGGTGGCGACGGTGGCAATGGCGGTTCCGTCATCCTCGAAGTTGATCTGCAGGTGACGACGCTCCTGACGTATCACCGTGGTCCACACCAGAAGGCGAGCAACGGTACGCCCGGCATGGGTGACTTCCGTCAGGGTAAGAACGGCGAAGACATTATTCTTCCCGTTCCCGACGGCACTGTTGTGAAGTCCCCGTCCGGTGAGTTGCTTGCTGACCTCACTGGTGCAGGCGAGCGTTTCATTGTAGCTGAAGGTGGCCGAGGTGGCCTAGGTAATGCTGCGCTTGCTTCGAAGGCGCGTAAGGCTCCTGGCTTCGCTCTGCTGGGGGAGCCCGGCGAAGAACGCGATGTTGTTCTTGAACTGAAGTCGGTCGCAGACGTTGCTTTGGTCGGTTTCCCGTCGGCTGGTAAGTCGTCGATTATCGCTGCGATGTCGTCTGCCCGCCCGAAGATTGCGGACTACCCGTTTACTACGTTGATCCCGAACCTTGGTGTTGTGCAGGCTGGCGATGAACGCTACACGATTGCTGACGTTCCCGGTCTGATTCCTGGCGCTTCTTCCGGTAAGGGTCTCGGCCTTGATTTTCTGCGCCACATTGAACGCTGTGGTGTGATTGTGCACGTGCTGGACACCGCCGCCTACGAATCCGAGCGCGAACCTTTGTCTGACCTGAAGACAATTGAAGCTGAACTGGCCGCTTATCAGGGCGATCTTGGCCAGATTGAAGGCTATGTTCCACTGATGGAACGTCCGCGTGTCATCGTCCTTAATAAGGTCGATGTGCCCGACGGTCGCGACTTGGCAGAGATTACGCGCCCCGAACTAGAGCAGTTCGGCTGGCCGATCCACGAGGTTTCTGCCGTCACGCACGAGGGCTTGAAGGAACTGTCCTTCACGCTGGCCGCCCTGGTGAAGAAGCACCGCGAATCCCTGCCTGAACGTCAAGCACGACCGGTTATTCGTCCGAAGGCTGTCGGGTCGCGTGACACTGTTACTGTTGCTCGGGTCCAGATGGATGGTGAAGAGGTCTTCCAGGTTCGTGGTGATAAGCCTGAACGCTGGGTTCGCCAGACTGACTTTGCGAATGACGAAGCAATCGGCTACTTGGCTGACCGTCTTGCTGCCGCAGGCGTTGAAGACCAGTTGATGAAGGCCGGTGCCTTCGCCGGAGATACCGTCGTCATTGGTCCGCTGGATACCGGCATCGTCTTCGATTGGGAACCGACGCTTACCACCGGTCCGGAACTGCTGGGACAGCGTGGCACTGACTTGCGTATTAACCAGTCGGCTCGCCCGACGCGTAAGCAGAAGCGCGAGATCCACCATCAGGTGATGGACGCGAAGACTGCGGCGCGTGAAGAACTATGGACCGAACGCCAGAAGGGCGTGTGGACCGACCCAAATAGTGAAAACTGAACCACTTACCCCTAAGGCAAGGACTCGAAGTGACTCCTTCGTGTGACGGCCGTATCAACGATGCGAACCGTATTGTCGTCAAAATTGGATCCTCGTCGCTGAGCCGCGATGATGGCGGCCTGGATCTGAACCGTATTGATTCCGTAGCGCGTTTGGTTGCGAAGTGGAAGACACCGGGTAAAGAGATCATCATTGTCTCTTCCGGTGCGGTTGCAGCGGGTCTGGATCCGCTGGGATTCAATTCGCGTCCGCGCGATCTGGCAAGCGTTCAAGCGGCTGCCGCGATGGGGCAGGGGCTCCTAGTTGCTCGCTGGACGGCAGCATTTCAGGCACACCACCTTGATGTCGCTCAGTTGTTGCTCACCACTGAAGATGTCATGCGTCGCGAACACTACACGAACGTGCGTTCTGCGCTTGCCCGCCTGCTCAGCTGTGGCGTTGTTCCGATTATTAACGAGAACGATGCGGTCACTACTCGCGAGCTTCGCTTTGGCGATAACGATCGTCTGGCCTCGTATGTGGCGCAGATGGTTGTAGCCGACGCACTAATCCTGCTGACCGATGTTGATGGGTTGTATACCGCGCCTCCCAGCCATCCGGGTTCGCAGCTCATTCGCGAGGTTCATTCGACGGACGACCTGCATGCTGTCTTGGTGACGGGCTCGGCCTCGAAGGTTGGCACCGGAGGCATGGTGACGAAGGTTCAGGCTGCGACGATGGCTGCGACCTCCGGCATTGGGGTGGTCTTGACTAGCGCGGATGAACTGGGGACTGCACTGTCGGGGATCGCGACGGGTACGTGGTTCGCGCCTTCATCGGTTCGTCCGGCATCGCGTCGACTCTGGATTGCTCACGCTGCGCATTCTCGTGGCGAAATCATCGTCGACGAGGGGGCGGGTCGTGCAATCACTGCGGGCAAGAAGTCTTTGCTGGCTGCCGGCGTTGTTCGCATCATCGGACACTTTGATTTAGGCGATGTTGTAGATATTGCTGGTCCAGATGGCTTGTTGGCGCGAGGCATCGTCTCCTACGACTCCGATGAGGTCGCACTTATGGCGGGCTTGTCTGCTGAAGATTTGCGTCTTTCGGGTTGGGAGCATCCGCGCCCGATCGTGCATCGTGACGACTTGGCACCGCTGGTGTAGTACTGCTTGGCGCTCCAACCTGTGGGAAAATGGGGACATGACTGACCAGATTCCTGATATTTCAGATCTGACTACGGTTGCGCGCACAGCATCCTTGTCACTCGCCGCGGCGACAGCTGGCGTGAAGAATCGCGCGCTGGAAGCAATTGCGACTGCCCTTGAAGAACGGTCCCGCGAAATCTTGTCTGCGAACCAGTTGGATTTGGTGCGAGGTCGTGAAAACGACATGTCCGCTGGGCTCTTGGATCGTTTGGCGTTGGATCAGTCGCGTATCACGTCAATTGCTGATTCTGTTCGCGAGGTCGCCAGCTTGCCGGATCCGGTCGGCGAGATCGTCCGTGGAACCGTGAATGAGCTCGGTCTTCGCATCCGTCAGGTGCGCGTGCCGATGGGCGTTGTCGCAGTGATTTACGAGGCTCGTCCGAATGTGACGATTGATGCGACAGTGCTTGGCCTGAAGTCCGGTAACGCGGTTATTCTGCGCGGTGGTAGCGCGGCGTTTCACTCGAATCAGGCGATCATCACCGTGATGCGTGATGCTCTTGAAAGCGTTGATCTGCCTGCTGATTTAGTTCAGACGGTTGACCATCTGGGACGTCCTGGTGCGACGGCTTTGATGCGTGCTCGTGGAGGCATCGATGTCCTCATTCCGCGCGGTGGCGCGGGCTTGATTCAGGCTGTCGTCGAAAACTCGATTGTCCCTGTCATCGAAACGGGCACGGGTAACTGTCACGTTTACGTTGATGAAGGCGCGGACTTGGAAGCCGCTGAACGCATCATTATGAATGCGAAGACTCAGCGTGTGGGTGTCTGCAATGCGGCAGAGACTCTCCTTGTGCACGAAGCCGAGGCCGAGCGTTTCCTGCTGTCGGCCCTGACTCGTTTGGCAACAGCTGGCGTTACTCTGCACTTGGATCCTGCTTCTGCCCAGATTGCTCGTCAGACCCCGTCGATTGACTCCGATATGTGGGTTGAGGCAACCGAAGAAGACTGGGCAACCGAATACCTGTCGATGGATTTGGCGGTGCGGGTCGTTCCCTCGATTGATGAGGCCATCGCCCATATTCGTCGCTACTCGACCGGTCACACTGAAGCGATCTGCACCCGTTCCCTTCAATCCGCGAACCGTTTCCAGACTGAGATTGATTCGGCTGCCATTGCGGTTAACGCGTCGACCCGTTTCACCGACGGTGGCCAGGTTGGATTGGGCGCAGAGATCGGTATCTCGACTCAGAAGCTCCATGCTCGGGGTCCGATGGGTTTGGCTGAACTGACGACAACGCGGTGGATTATTGAAGGCGATGGGACGGTTCGTCCATGAGTGACCAGACTTGCGCGCAGGCCAGTAGCGTCGATGGTGTCGAGGCGCCCGATGATGCTCTGACCACCAGTGCGGCTAAAGAGTTTTCAGCTGGTCGGCCTCGTCGATCCATCGGGATCATGGGTGGAACTTTCGACCCCATTCACCACGGACACCTTGTCGCGGCGTCGGAAGTGATGGAAGTCTTCCAACTTGACCAGGTTGTGTTCGTGCCCGCGGCGATGCAACCGTTCAAGGCCGGGCGCAAGGTGACCAGTGCCGAACACCGCTATCTGATGACGGTTGTTGCTACAGCGTCGAACCCGCGTTTTACCGTGTCTCGTGTCGATATTGACCGTGGTGGGACAACGTACACGATCGATACGCTGACCGATCTTGCGGCGCAATACTTGGAGGATACGGACTTCTACTTCATTACGGGCGCAGATGCTCTGGCGCAGATCGCCCAGTGGAAGGACGCGGATAAACTGTTCGAAATGGCGCATTTCATTGGCGTTACTCGTCCAGGACATCAATTGGATGCGTCGGGTTTGCCTCGCAATTCGGTGTCGTTGGTGGAGGTCCCCGCAATGGCGATCTCGTCAACGGACTGCCGTAAGCGCGTCGAAAGTGGGCATCCGGTCTGGTATTTGGTGCCCGACGGTGTTGTCCAGTACATCAAGAAATACGACCTGTACACGGATCAGTGACGGGCATAGAATCTACCGATCAACGGCACGGAGTATTCGCCGGTCAAGGGCGCGAAGCATCCGCCGATCGTCGGCGCGAAGAGAGGAAAACCACGTGAGTGAAGAGCAAAAGGATCTGCAGGACGTCATCGTAGAGGCTGCGATCGACAAGTTGGCGACGGATCCGGTGCTGGTGGACGTGGGGAATCGTCTGGCGTTGGCTGAGTCATTTCTGATTTTTTCTGCTCCTACGGATCGTCAGGTGCGCGCGATCGCTGAAGAAATCATGGATCAGACGGCGAAGCAGTTGGGTGTGAAGCCCGATCGTATCGAGGGTCGTACAGGTGGCACGTGGGTGCTGATCGACTACGGTGAGCTGATCTGCCACGTTCTGACCGATGAACAGCGCGAGTTCTACGCTCTGGAAAAGCTCTGGGCAGACGGTAAGGTGACGCACCTTGCTCCCGAGGGTGAGGCCGCACGCGTTGCCGGTTTTGTTGCGGCGCTAGGCACGGTGGGTGCTGGGGTTGGTACTCCGATGTCGGCGGCTGAGGTTGTTGCGTCGATGGGTGACGCACGAGGCATGGACTTGGCGTCAGCGATTGCATCAGGCGCGATGGATTTAGGTACCGAGTTAGACGCTGAGGAAGAGTGAGCATGACCGAGCCTGCTACTTCTTCACCCGCTACTGTCACCGCACCTACCAGTGAAACTAACTTTGCTGTTGAGACACACGATGACGGCGCGAACCGTATTGTGTTCGTGCGTCACGGACAGACGGACTATAACGTTGAGCGGCGTTTCCAGGGCGTGATTGATCGTCCGTTGAATACCTGTGGTCGTAAGCAGGCTGAGCGCGCTGGCGAGGTTCTAGCGAAGCGTGTCCTCTCGCGGAGTGCTCAGGTTGGTGTGAGTGTTGCTTCCCAGACCTCGAATAAGGTTGTGATTGTTTGTTCGCCTCTGTCGCGGGCCTCGGAAACTGCTGAGCTGCTGGCAGGAGTATTTCGTGCCCAGGGTGGCGATGTAGAGGGGCCGATCGTGGATGAGCGCCTCATTGAGCGCAACTACGGCCTGTTTGAGGGACTGACCCTGCCGGAGGCTCACGAAAAGTATCCGGATTTGGTGGAGGCGTGGCGTCAGACGGGCGAGAGCGGCGAGGCGTCAATTGAGCCGTCGGATGTTGTGGGGACGCGCGTGCGAGATGCTGTTTTTGAGGCGGCTCGCCAGGCTCCTTCGGATGCGACTGTCATTGTGGTTGCTCATGGTGCAGCAATTTTGCGCGGTCTGATTACCTGCATGGGCTTGAATCCGCTTGAGTTTGATGCGATGCGTGGCTTGGATAATTGCCACTGGTCAGAGCTTGTTCGCGTGGGTGGAGGAGGCTCCGGTGGGTCGGGTGCTCCGTCTTTCCGTTTGGCCGCACACAATATTGGCTACCGCGAGGATGTGTTGGGCGCGTAAGCGTCGCACATCTGTTTGTCGCGTGGATCCTAGGAGCACGGCTGGTGTGATGGCCTGCACGAGGTTTCGATTTTACGAATCGCCTGGCGTTCCGCTATGCTTAACGGGTCGCAAACGCGATGAACTGAATACGGGGCTATGGCGCAGTTGGTAGCGCGCTTCCATGGCATGGAAGAGGTCAGGGGTTCGAATCCCCTTAGCTCCACTGAAGGGACGCTCATTTTGATACAAAGTGGGCGTCCTTTTGTATGCCCGAAATCTGAACGAAAATCCAGGTCAGAGAGGATTTGTGGGTTAAGTAGCAGAAAGTGTGTCCGGTCGGCGTGTCGCCGTCGGGCGTATTTTTATTTGAGGGGTCCTTTCCTGAT
>NZ_JASOER010000011.1:0-77981 GCF_030212665.1 Pauljensenia sp. UMB9872
ATCAGGAAAGGACCCCTCAAATAAAAATACGCCCGACGGCGACACGCCGACCGGACACACTTTCTGCTACTTAACCCCCACAATCAGTGAAATGAGAAGTGCCACGGTAGTACGAAAACTACCGTGGCACACTTCGAAAGTACCCCGAGTGGGATTCGAACCCACAACAAGCCGGGTTTGAGCCGACCGCCTCTGCCAGTTGGGCTATCGGGGCGTCGCCGTAATTGGCGCCGCTTAAGTTTATGATAGAGCTAGCAAACCTACAAACCGAGGATCAATTATGACCACTGAAGTTCAAAACGAACCACGCCGCGTTCTTGTCGCAGAAGATGAGGGTCTGATTCGTCTGGATATCGTTGAAACCCTCACTTCTGCCGGGTTTGAGGTTGTTGGTGAGGCCGCAGACGGTGAAGAAGCCGTCCAGCTTGCACTTGAGCTCGAACCCGATCTCTGTGTCATGGACGTGAAGATGCCTCGCATGGATGGCATTACCGCCGCTGAAAAGATCCTTCAGGAGCTTTCGTGTGCTGTCGTCATGCTGACCGCGTTTAGCCAAACAGAGCTTGTTGAACGTGCACGCGATGCGGGGGCAATGGCGTATGTTGTCAAGCCCTTCAGCCCCGCTGATTTGATTCCTGCCATTGAGATTGCCCTTTCGCGTCATCAGGAAATCGAATCTCTTGAAGAGGAGATCGCCGATCTTTCTGACCGTTTCGAAACCCGTAAGCGCGTTGACCGCGCGAAGGGCCTGTTGCAGAAAAACATGGGCATGACCGAGCCCGAGGCCTTCCGCTGGATCCAAAAGACGTCAATGGATCGGCGTCTTTCAATGCGCGAGGTCGCTGACGCTGTTATCGATCAGGTTGACGACTAAATCCGCAGGATGACACAAACGGTGGCGGGCAGTTCCTACGAACTGCACGCCACCGTGAGTTTGTACTGGTCACAGCTTCATCACCATTTGAGTGAGGTCACTGCAACGTTCAGGTCATGCTGCTTCAATCAGCTCAAGGCCGAGGAAGTCAGCTGCGCGTCCGCGTGAACACGGGTTGGAAAGATCCGAAATTGCGCGAGCAATATTCGCATCATTCATTTCGTCAAACCAAGGCTTGACTGCATTGGCCAGCTGGTCGATTTCCAGGTTGTTTGCCTGACGATCCAGTGCCTGAGAATGGACTGACACAGTCCGGGTACGTTTATTCATTTTTCTTCTCCATCATTCATTCATCAGACCGTATGCAGGTATGCGCGTTGTTCGCGCAGGCAACCTCATACGGTAGGTCGTATGTGCCGAAAGCAATCTCAAATACCCTCGTCGGCATTCTTACTCGCCGTGGCACTCTCACTACCCTACACGGTTTGACGTATTCCGCCACCTAAAACGCGTCTTCGTGTTGCACGCAATGAAGCCCCTAGTCCGTCAAGAACAATCAAAGTGTTTGTGTCACGAATAAAAATGGCCAGACTACCGAAGCAGTCTGGCCACCTTCACACGCTGGTGTCAGCGAAGTCCACCACCGATTGAGTAGTCGATCTCATCGCCCACCTTGTGCAAGCGAAGCATGTTCGAGGAACCTGCGGTCCCCGGTGGCATACCTGCAACGATCACGAGTTCGTCACCAATTTCAGCGAGGTGTGACGACTGCGTAACCTGGTCGACCTGCCACACCATGTCATCGGTGTGACGGACCTCAGGAACGCGGTAGGTCTGAATACCCCACGTCAATGCCAGGCGACGACGCGTTGATTCCAGCGGAGTAAATGCGAGCATTGGAATCGGGCGACGCAGACGCGACATCATGCGAGCCGAAGCACCGGACTGAGTGAAAGTCACCAGGTAGCGAGCATCAAGATGCTCGGCAATCTGAGCGGCAGCTTCACAGATGACGGCCGCACGGTCGTTGACGAAGAAACCGTTCAGTGCGGCGATCATTTCGCCACCGTTTTCTTCGGTGGACTCGATAATACGAGCCATCGTGCGAACAGCTTCGATCGGGAACGCCCCCACTGAAGTTTCGCCGGAAAGCATAACCGCATCGGCACCGTCAAGGATGGCGTTTGCACAGTCAGAAGCTTCAGCGCGGGTCGGGCGAGGATTCTTAATCATGGAATCCATGACCTGGGTTGCGACGATAACCGGCTTCGCAGCACGGCGAGCCAATTCAATGGCGCGCTTCTGAACCAGCGGAACGGACTCGAGTGGCATTTCAACGCCAAGGTCACCGCGGGCAACCATGATCGCGTCAAACGCATCGACGATTTCCTGGAGTGCTTCGACAGCCTGTGGCTTTTCGATCTTGGCGATCACCGGAAGACGACGACCGTATTCGTCCATGATCGCGTGGACATCGTTGATGTCCTTTGCATTGCGGACGAACGACAGAGCGATGAAGTCTGCGTCGTTTTCCATTGCCCAACGCAGGTCCTCTTTATCCTTCTCGGAAAGAGCAGGAACGGACACTGCGACGCCGGGAAGGTTCAAGCCCTTGTGGTCGGAAACTACGCCGGGGACCTCAACCTTGGTGATGACGTCGGTATCGGTGACCTCGACAACGCGGACTGCGACGTTTCCGTCGTCAATCAGCAGGCGATCGCCGGGAGCACAGTCACCGGGCAAACCTTTGAAGGTCGTACCAACGAGTTCCTTAGTTCCAGGCACGTCGCGGGTTGTGATGGTGAACGTGTCACCAACAGTGAGGACCTGGGGTCCTTCTTCGAACGTCTCCAGGCGAATCTTCGGCCCCTGCAGGTCGACAAGAATTGCAATGGCACGTCCTGAAGTCGCAGAAGCGCGACGGACCTTTTCAATGACAGCTTCGTGCTCTGCAGCCGTGCCGTGTGATCGATTGATTCGGGCAACGTCCATACCGGCGTCAACCAGTGCTTGGACTTGCTCCGAAGAATCAGTGGCAGGGCCGAGAGTACATACAATTTTTGCTCGGCGCATAGGCTAAGCCTACCGCGATTGGGCTTCAGAACTCTTATTCAGAGATTCAATTTCAAGGTGATCGTTCCCATGTTCAGCGATTTTAGAAGCGTTTTCGTCGGTTTCAACAGGCACGAAACGTTCATCGCCCTGCAAGATAGTGGATCGTCCCAGCTTCCCAGCAACGAAATAGACGACGAGGCCTAGCGCCAAAATGGCGAGCGATGTCCATACGTTCAAGCGCACTCCGAAGAAGGTGTGAGCCGTGTCGATGCGCATCATTTCAATCCAGCTTCGTCCAAGTGGATATGCGATCAGGTAGAGCGCGAACACCTGTCCAGAGGCGAAACGGAAACGACGATCGCACCACACGATGATTGCTGCCATCGTCAGATTCCACAGGCACTCGTAGAGGAATGTTGGGTGAAACAGGGTTCCCGAGGCAAAACCATCGGGCAGATGCGCGTCGTCAATCTGCAAACCCCACGGCAACGTCGTGGGGCCACCGAAAAGCTCTTGATTGAACCAGTTCCCCCAGCGACCAATGGCCTGGGCGACCAGTAATGCTGGTGCAAGCGAATCAGCAAGCGGGCCGAGGCGCTTCCCGGAACGTTTCACTGCAATCCAAGCGCCGACCGCACCCAGAGCGACACCACCCCAGATACCCAAGCCACCTTCCCAGACTCGGATGATTCGAGCCGGATCACCGTTTGGGCCAAAGTAGGCTTCGGGGGATGTGATGACGTGGTACAGGCGAGCTCCGATAAGGCCGATCGGGATCGCCCAAAGGGCCACGTCATACATCAGTTCAGGGTCACCGCCACGTTTTGCGTAGCGCTTGGCCGTCCAGTAGACGGCGATAAACATGCCGACAACGATGATCAATCCGTAGGCGCGTAGCGGTAGCGGACCGATGTACCAGACACCCTGCGACGGAGAAGGGATGGAAGCACTGATCACAATCGGACTCCTTTAACTCCTGAAACCAAGTCTTGAGCACATTCTTCAAGAAGACGAAGGCCGCGGTCAATTGGCTCGTTAAACAGTGTCTTCACCAATGCGGAGCCCACGATAACGCCGTCGGCGTACGCACCGATTTCTTTCGCCTGCTGGCCGTTCGAAACACCAAGACCAACGCACACGCGCTGAGCCCCGGCATCTCGCGTGCGTTCAACGAGGTCCTTGACGTGCTCGCCCACGGATGCGCGAGCACCGGTAACACCCATCGTCGAGGCAGCGTACACCCAGCCTTCACTATGCGCACTGATCAGTTCCAGCCGGTGCCTCGGAGACGAGGGGGCGACAAGGTATGTGCGTTCCAAGCCGTATTTTTCTGCGCTTGCTTCCCACTGCGCCCCTTCTTCTGGAGGAAGGTCGGGAGTAATCAGACCGGAACCACCCGCTGTGGCAAAATCACGGGCAAAGCGCTCCACACCCCACCATTCGACAGGATTCCAGTAGGTCATCACCGCGGTGGTCAGGCCATAGCTGGTCAGTTCTTCAACAGCTCGAAACAGATCTTCAAGGTGAGTACCGCATTCAAGAGCAGCAACTGTTGCCTTTTGAATCGTGGGTCCATCCATTCCTGGATCGGAATAGGGGAAGCCCAGTTCTAGTACGTCAAGACCACAATCTGCAAGGACTTTGCCCGCTCGAATGGAATGATCAACCGATGGAAAACCAACGGGAAGGTATCCGATGAGAGCTGCGTCGCCTCGTGAATGAGCTTCGTCGATGCGACGCCCAGCTTTCAATTCTTTGCTCACTTGCCCGCCTCTTCGTCATCGTCCAACTGGGAAATGCCGGTCGAACCGGCACTGGGGTCAATCACTTGACGAGTCGCATGACCCAAGTTGAACCATTTCGATGCCGTGTCCACGTCTTTATCTCCGCGTCCCGACACAGTGACAACGGCAATCGGACCTTCACCTTCAGCAAAGGGACCGCCGTTTTCGCGAACCTTCTGCGTGGCCCACTGGCGGATACCAGCAAGAGCATGGGAAGACTCAATTGCGGGAATAATACCCTCGGTGCGTGATAGCAATATGAAAGCATCCATCGCATCGGCATCGTTGATAGGAATGTAGCAAACGCGACCGGTCGCAGCGAGCCACGAATGTTCGGGGCCAACACCCGGGTAGTCGAGACCCGCCGAAATCGAATGTGATTCCTTCGTTTGGCCGTCTCGTTCTTGAAGCAGGTACGTGCGGGCTCCGTGAAGAACACCGGTTTCATTCGCGGTAATCGAGGCAGCATGACGACCGGTCTCAAACCCGTCTCCACCGGCTTCGCACCCGAGTAGTTCAACATCGGGATCGTCGAGGAATGCGGTGAAAGTACCGATTGCGTTCGAACCACCACCGATACATGCGCAGACGATGTCCGGCAAACGGCCTTCCATTGCCAGAAGCTGTGCTCGAGCCTCATCACCAATCACTCGCTGTAAATCACGAACAAGTTCCGGGAATGGATGAGGACCAGCCGCGGTACCGAAGATGTAGTTGGTTGTAGCTTCGTTCGTCACCCAATCGCGGAATGCTTCATTGATTGCATCCTTCAGAGTCTTCGAGCCGGATGTTACGGCGACAACTTCCGCCCCAAGCATCTGCATTCGAGCAACATTCAGTGCTTGACGTCGAGTGTCTTCTTCGCCCATGTAGACAGTGCACTCCAAGCCAAGAAGCGCCGCTGCAGTGGCGGTCGCAACACCGTGTTGCCCGGCGCCGGTTTCAGCGATGACTCGGGTTTTGCCCAGTTCCTTCGTCAAAAGAGCTTGGCCAAGCACGTTGTTGATCTTGTGTGAGCCCGTGTGGTTCAAGTCTTCACGCTTCAAAAAGACGCGCACTCCCCCAAGCTCGCGGGAAAAACGAGGCGCCTCGGTCAGCAAAGACGGACGACCCGCATACCCAACAAACAGGTCACGGAGACGCTTCTGGAACGCAGGATCGGGCCACAGGCGCTTCCACTCACGTTCAATAACCTCGAGTGGTCCCATCAACGACTCGGCGACAAACCGTCCACCGAATTGGCCAAAGTACGGCCCTTGAACGTTTGACAGTGCCACGTTACTTCTCCTCTAGAGCGGCGCGGACGCGCGCCTTACGGTCGGTCAGGAGAGCCGGATGAGAGCCGGCACATACCATGTCACGAATGGATGACAACGGATCACCACTGGTCACCAGAGCCTCGCCGACGAGAACAGCATCAGCACCCCACTTGGCGTATTCGAAAACGTCGTGGGGACCTCGTACGCCTGACTCCGCGACGGCAACAACGTCAGCTGGAATCACATCAATCACCTGGTTAACGGTGTCGCGGTCAACTTCAAGGGTCTTCAGATCCCGAGCATTGACCCCGATAATCCGTGCTCCTGCTTCGAGTGCTCGCAACGCCTCAAGACGCGAATGCGTTTCAACCAGAGCATTCATCCCCAGCGAATGGACGCGTTCCAGAAGCGAAACAAGTGCCGGCTGTTCAAGTGCGGCGACGATCAAGAGGACGAGGTCCGCTCCATGTGCCCGCGCCTCGTGAATCTGATACGGAGTAACAATAAAATCCTTGCGGAGCACTGGAATATCCACTGCTGCACGCACTGCATCAAGGTCCGCGAGGGAGCCAGAGAAACGACGTTTTTCCGTGAGAACAGAAATGGCGGTTGCGCCACCTTCTTCGTAGATCGACGCAAGACGCGCAGGATCAGGAATATCAGCAAGAGTGCCCTTTGACGGAGAGGAGCGCTTCACTTCGGAAATGATCGATACGGCGCCTTCGCATTCCTTGAAGGCTGCAAATGCGTCATGGGCGTCGGGGGCACGCAGTGCACGTCGCTTGATTTCGTCCATGGGAACGTGGGCCTCGCGCACGGCAAGATCTTCACGGACACCTGCGATGATGTCATCTAAGACTGTCATGATTGCGCTCCTTCGCCACTGCCGTCGTCAATTCGATGCTAGTGGCTACTAGTAGAGATACTGAAATGGGCTCATCATGTGGGCTCATACGTCACCTCGCTGACCGATAACTGCACCAAGGTCACCGCCTTCTTCGAAACAGGAACGCTTCCCCGTGTGACAGGCAACCCCAACCTGGTCCACTTCAATGAGCAACGCATCGCCGTCACAATCAAGACTGACAGCCTTCACAAACTGGAGGTGTCCGGACGTATCACCCTTGCGCCAATACTCTTGGCGACTTCGCGACCAGAAGGTCACTCGCCCTGTCGTCAGCGTCCGATGAAGAGCCTCGTCATCCATCCACCCGAGCATCAAAACTTCACGGGTATCCCACTGCTGAACGACAGCAGCAACAAGACCGGCAGAATCACGCTTTAAACGCTGAGCAATCGAAGGATCTAAAGTCATTCACCTATCTTGACACGAACAGTTCAACACGACCTCTGCCGTTCATTCTCCGGCTATAACGCCATCGCACATCGAAGTAACCGGCCTCGTACCCCAAAAAGAATGCAGTCAACTGCGTAGGCGAAAGAACCACCTACTGCCACTGAAGAATCGCGCCCCAACCGATATACCCACCGGCAGCACCAAGAATCAGCCACGGTCCAAGAGGTATCCGCGCCCCGGTCCCCGCATTGCCGACGACCAATCGCCACAACGCGGCGCCGCCGGCCAAAACGAAGGAAATAATCAAACCACCGTAGGCAGCTTGGATACCAACGCACCCAAGCAACGCTCCAAGGACAGGAGCAATCTTCACGTCGCCAAAACCGACACCGCCCGGGATCCTAGAAAGGATCCACAAGGGAACCGCCCAAATTAGCATCGACAAGACAATACGCAAGAACACTTTCAAGGGCGTTTCCGAGTGGAAAACCATGCAGAGTGCACCGAAGGTCACCCCGATTGCCATCGTAGCCGTGTATGCGTTGGGAAGCTTGTGCGTTCGAGCATCAACCAAAGCAGAGAGCGCCCCGATCATCGCAACCGACACAATAGCCGGTGCCGACGGTTTCAGTTGCAGCGTCACAATCGTTGCAGCCCCAAACAAAGCGGAGGTCCACACGATACCCGTGCGCTTATACGGTGTCAGCGTTGCTTCAATGAAATATCGGCGTTGGACACGCCAGCCGTAGCGCCACAGCCAATAGATAATGATGAGCCAGGTTGCGAGTGCTAACGCAAGCGACAAGTCCTGGACCGTTGTTGCTTCACGGACGCGCAGAAGACTGAAAAAATCGCTCATTGAGGAATCACCTGACGCATCGCCTCCACATCAGCGTTCTTCCCCGTCATGAGCTGAACCTGAAGATGCGCTTGATGAAGAAGCATCTCGACACCGTAGGCAACGCACGCGCCATTGGCTTCATACGCCTGTACAAGCTGCGTGTCACGAGGCGAATAAATGACATCAAGCAGACACTGATCGGTGCTCGGGCTCAATTGCTTGGCAATATCATCGTCAATATGTGCGGGCAACGTAGAAATGAGGATGTCTGCCGAAGCGATCTCACGCATCACTCGTTCATGATCGGCGAAGAGAACTTGGTCAATCTCAACACCCAACCGCATTGCTGCCACAACAATCGAACCCGGTCCACCAAAGCGACGCGCGATCACGGTTGTGTGAGTGATACCAAGCGTGCCCAAGGCTGCAAGGGACGAGGCCGCCGTCGCTCCACTGCCCAAGATCACTGCAGAATGCGGCGCATCACAGCCCCTGCGCGCTCGAGCCTGATCGATAGCCATCACGATCCCATGCACATCGGTGTTAAAACCGGTCAACACGCCTGATGATGGGACAACGGTATTCACACTTCCAACCGCTTGGGCCAACGGATCGCAGACGTCAATCAAAGACATGATGTCCTGTTTGCACGGCATGGTCACGGAAAGACCGAGACACCCTGAATCGAGCGAGGACAGGAAAGACGGCAACGTTTCTTTCGTGACCTCGATTGTGCGATACGTCCAGTCAGAACCCACGCCGACAGAATCCCACGCTGCCCTATGCAAAAGAGGCGATAGTGAGTGCTCAATGGGTGAGCCGATTACGCCAGCCCAACTCATTGTGTCAGCACTTCCCGGGGTTAGCTTTGCAGTAGTCCTTGAATTTCTGCTGATTGGCTTCGTGATCGGCCAGAGTTGAAGCAAACACTGTCTCACCCGTATCCAAATCAATGGTCACGTAGTACAGCCAGTCGCCATCCGCAGGATGCATCACGGCCTTGATTGCTGCCTCACTGGGCTGAGCGATCGGACTCGGAGGAATCCCCTGATGAAGGTATGTGTTGTACGGGTTCTCATCCAGCAGATCGGAAGCGGTTGGTACGCCACCGGTCTTACCAACTCCGTAAAGAACCGTCGAGTCCATTTGGAGCAAGCCACGAGTCTCGTTTTCAGTAGTAGCAAGACGATTTTCAATCACTCGAGCGACCTTGGGCAGGTACTCGTCGAGGTTCACTTCACGTTCGAGAATTGAAGCCTTGTTCAAAACGATTTCGCGCTGGTCTTCAGCGACACCGGCACTATCGAGCGTGGAAATCGTATTGGCAACCATCTGGGCAACCAGAGTCACCGGAGTATCCGAAGACGCCACTTCGTATGAACCCGGAGCAAGCCACCCCTCAACATTTCCTCCAGCAACATCGGGCAAACCAATAGCACTGGCATCTTCAAATGCTGCGGTGACATCATCAACGCTGAAATCGGTGACAGATGAAATACGCTCGGCAATTTCTGCCTTGGTTTGACCCGGAGTGACAGTCACCGTGTTATCAGACCTATTAGCGTCATCAAGCAATGCGGCAACCGCATCAGAGGCACTCATCTGCATTTTCAGCGTGTATGTGCCCGGACGGATCATTGTGGCTGCTTTATTCGCTTCATACGAGCGAATAAAGGCTGCGACACTCTTGACGACGTCAGCATCAACCAGTAACTGACCGATTTCGGCGCCTGTTTCACCGACATCGATCGTCACTTCAACAGAGCCTGAACCCGGACCTGGATAGTCATCGTCCAGTTGCGAGAAGGAAGATGAAGGCGCGGTCAGCTGGCGTACGGCATACACTGCTGCACCGCCAAGGAGAGCAATAACGATTGCCAGGATAACGAACGCGCGGATACGACGATGACGTTTACGACGGCGGGCTCGACGACGCTCTACTTCTAGGCGTCGAGAACGCATGCCGGTCGTTTCGCTAGTGACGGTTTCGAAAAGAGGAAGACCATTCGACTGTGGCGTTGCGGGCGGTGTCTGCGCGCGCTGATGCGAAGCCTGAGTGCCTGCTCGTCCCTGTACATCTCGTCGTCGAGGGAATGGAGGGCGTTGCGAGTTGGGCGTCGTCACGAAAGGTCCTTCCCTTCAATAGTGATCTCGAGCCCCGGGGCTCGATCGCTCATTCGTTCCGCTTCAAGTGCTTGCTCAAGAATGATCTGAGCAGCCACCTGATCGACAACCGCTCGGTGTTCCCTCTCTGGAACGCCTGACTGTCGTAAGCGCGCATGCGCTTGATTTGAGGATAGCCTCTCATCAACCAATGCGACACGAACATGTGGCCTAGCTAGCTTAATTCGTCTGCCGTAGCGCCGAGCGCCTTTTGCTGAAATTCCTTCTCCACCTTTGAGATGTTTCGGCAGGCCTACGATGACTTCGAAGGCATCGTATTCGTCGATGATTGAGCAGATACGCTCAACGTCGGAACCGTCATCAGCTCGGATAACAGTTTCAACGGGCATTGTGAGGATACCGTCCGGGTCGCAGCGACTCACTCCAACCCGGACAGTTCCAACATCAACACCGATGCGCGTTCCGCGACGAAGACTCACGAATGAGCAACCTCGCGACGGATCGCGTCAAGCGCTTCCTTGATCGCGTCGAGCTTGGTGCCACCGCCCTGTGCGATGTCATCACGGCCACCGCCGCCACCACCAAGGTGCTGGCCGACAGCGCGAACAAATGCGCCTGCCTTAGCCTTGCGCTCGCGTGCCTTCTCGTTTGTCACAACGACGATCGACGGCTTGTCGTTCACTCGGCCGATGAGAGCGACAACAACCGGATTCGCATCGCCAAGACGATCACGAACTTCAAGAGCCAGGGTGCGCAACGCGTCAGCGGACGGCATAACGCCTGCATCATTGGCGACTACAGCAATGCCATTGAGCGACTTTGCCGTATCAGCAAGCGTCTGCGCCTGAGCCAGTGCTTGCTCAATGCGCATGCGCTCGAGTTCCTTCTCAGATTCCTTCACTCGAGCAAGCAACGAAGCAATACGATCCGGAAGCTCTTCGCTACGGCCCCCCACCATGGTCGACAGCTGGGAAACCAAAGCATGTTCCTTTGCCTGGAACGAATACGCGCCATTACCGACAAGCGCATCAATGCGTCGTACGCCCGAACCAATGGATCCTTCACCCAAGATCGCGATACGACCAATGTGGCCGGTCGTAGGAACGTGGGTGCCACCGCAGAGTTCCTTATCGAAGCCGTCACCGATGGTGACAACTCGGACCTCAGCACCATACTTTTCGCCGAAAAGTGCAATCGCGCCGGAAAGCCGGGCCTCTTCGATCGACATCACGTCAGTCTTGACCACGAGGTCCTCGGCAAGCTTTTCATTGACGAGAGCTTCAATATCGTTAATCTGCGAGCCCTCGAGAGCCGAGGAGTGACGGAAGTCGAAGCGTAGACGTGACGGTGAGTTCTCAGAACCAGCCTGATCGGCGTCTTCGGCAACGATTCGACGCAGACCCGCGTAGACCATGTGGGTTGCGGTGTGAGCGCGGGCAATCGCTAGACGACGCTCAGAGTCAACCTCCGCCCATGCCTTCGCACCAACCGTCACTAAGCCTTCAGTCAGCGTGCCACGGTGAACCGACAGCCCCTTAATCGGAGCTTGGACATCGTGAACCTCGATAATGCCACCGTCTGCAAGGCGAATCTGGCCGTGGTCAGCGAGCTGGCCACCCATCTCAGCGTAGAACGGAGTGCGGTCAAGGATGACCTCGACCTCAGCGGGCGCCTGCGCGACGGAAGCGGGAACGGAATCAACAAGAAGAGCGGTGATCGTCGCTTCAGAGCCAAGATCGGTGTAGCCGAGGAAGGTCGAACCGCCACCCATCTGCTTCTCAATATCTTGAAAGAGGCGAACGTCGGTGTGGCCGGTCTTCTTTGCGCGAGCATCGGCGCGTGCACGATCCTTCTGCTCCTGCATGAGAGTTTTGAAGGCATCCTCGTCAACCTTCAGGCCCTGCTCGCTTGCCATTTCAAGCGTCAAGTCAATCGGGAAGCCGTAGGTGTCATGCAGTGAGAATGCTGATTCACCGGACAGAACGTTAGATCCAGCCTTCTTCGCATCACGAACGGCGGTGTCAAGAATTGTGGTGCCGGCACTCAGCGTGCGACGGAATGCGTCCTCTTCGGCGTATGCAACGTCCTGAATGGTTGCCCAATTCTCGTTAAGTTCCGGGTAGGACAGGGACATGACGTTCTTCGAAGCTGTCAGCAGACTCGGCATCGTGGCCTCGTCGACGCCCAGAAGACGCATCGAACGCACCGCACGGCGGATCAGACGACGCAACACGTAGCCTCGTCCATCGTTGCCCGGGCGCACGCCATCATTGATCAGCATGAGCGCAGAACGCACGTGATCTGCGACAACGCGCATACGCACATCATCGTCATAAGCGACACCCGCGCTGGGGCCTGAGGCACCCAAGCCGTACTTCTTGCCCGACATCTGCTGGGCGACATCAATGACCGGGAAGACTTCGTCGATCTCATACATATTCGGCTTGTCCTGCATGATGAACGCAAGACGCTCAAGGCCAGCACCCGTATCAATTGCGGTCTGGTCAAGCTTGCCAACGAGTTCGAAGTCGTGGCCTTCACCTTCGCCTCGAACAAATTCGTCGAAGACGAGGTTCCAGATTTCAAGGAAGCGGTCGCCAACAATGTCGGCGATGGGACCGCCATCAGGTCCAAACTCAGGACCACGGTCGTAGTGGATTTCACAGCATGCGCCAGCAGGACCCGGTTGACCGGTCGACCAGGAGATCTCTTCAAACGGAAGACGCTGGATGCGCTCTGCGGGCAGGCCGATCGTCTTCGTCCAGTAGTCGAAGGAGACCTCGTCCTTTTCCCAAATGGTCATCCACAACCGGTCGCCGTCGAGGCCGTAACCGCCCTTATCCTGCGGAGTTGTCAGCAGTTCCCACGCATGGCTGATAGCGCCTTCCTTGAAGTAATCACCAAAGGAGAAATTACCGTTCATCTGGAAGAACGTACCGTGCCGCGTGGTCTTACCAACGTTGTCAATATCGTTCGTACGAATGCACTTCTGCACCGATGCGGCCCTCGGCCACGGAGCCGGCTCTGTTCCCAGAATGTAGGGAATAAACGGCACCATGCCCGCGACGGTGAACAGAATGGAAGGCTCTGGAGAGATCAACGAAACCGAAGGCGAAATATGGTGGCCTTTCGATTCGAAGAAGTCGAGCCAACGTGAACGAATTTCAGAGGTGCGCATGGTTCCCTATCGTAATAGGTGAGGGCCAGATAAAGCACATCTGACCAACGGGGTGAAAGAAAACAACAGAGCCCCGAGAAAACTCTCGGGGCTCTGCGAAAGTATGATCAGCGCGAGTAGTGTTCGACGACCATCTGGACGTCACAGGTCACGGGGACCTCAGCGCGCTTCGGGCGACGAACCAAGGTGGCCTTGAGGCGCTCAAGCTCGACGTTCAGGTATTCGGGAACTGCCGGCAGAACGTCACGGTGAATGCCCTGAGCGGCAATTTCGAACGGAACGGTGGTCTGCGACTTCGGCTTGACCTGGATGGTCTGACCCGGCTTCACACGGAAAGACGGACGGTCAACGATCTTGCCGTCAACCAGGATGTGACGGTGAACGACGACCTGACGTGCCTGCTGGATGGTGCGGGCGAAGCCTGCACGCAGAACCAGGGCGTCAAGACGCATTTCGAGAAGCTCAACCAGGTTTTCACCGGTCAGGCCAGCGGTACGACGTGCTTCTTCGAAGGCGCGACGCATCTGGGATTCGCGGATGCCGTACTGAGCGCGCAGACGCTGCTTTTCCTTCAGACGAACGGCGTAGTCGGATTCCTGACGACGACGGGAGCGACCGTGCTCGCCGGGGCCGTAGGGACGCTTCTCGAAGTAGCGGACTGCCTTCGGGGTGAGTGCAATGCCGAGGGCGCGCGATTCGCGCACCTGCTTGCGGGAACGGTTCTGTGCCATTTCCTCTATCTTTCCTGTTTCTTGTGTCATGACCACGGACTATCCGTTGGTCACGGGGTCAACTCCCAGAATTGCTTCTTTCGGCTAAGACCCCAGGTGTGCCGTACAGGCAACCCGTTAAGACTACCGTAGTTTCAGTAGTTTCCTAATCACGGACAAGCGTTCAGTGATGAGTTTCTCATGCCCGTTCGTGGTTGGCTCATAGTAGCGCGCACCCTCAAGATTGTCGGGAAGGTACTGCTGGGTAGCAACGTGATGCGGTTCGTCGTGCGCATAAATGTACTCTTGGCCGTGGCCCAGTCGTTTCGCTCCCCCGTAATGAGCATCGCGCAGATGCATGGGAACAGGTCCGCTCTTTCCGGCTCTCAAGTCCGCAATCGCCCTGTCAATACCAAGGTAGGCAGCGTTCGACTTCGGCGCGGTTGCGACAGCAATGACCGCTTCAGCCAAAATAATGCGTGCCTCCGGCATGCCGATCATTGCCACTGCTTGAGCAGCAGCAACGGTTGTTGATAGGACCTCGGGAGCTGCCATGCCCACATCTTCCGAGGCAGCGATCATAACGCGCCTCGCAATAAAACGAGGATCCTCCCCCGCTTCTAGCATTCGCGCCAGATAGTGCAACGCCGCATCAACGTCAGAGCCTCGCATCGATTTAATGAACGCCGACGCAACGTCGTAGTGCTGATCCTGGTCCCAGCGAACAAGCGCTTGGTTCGCGGCGGTCTGCACGTGATCAAGGGTGATCGCTTGCGACTGTTGGTCGTCGGCTGCTCCAGCGGCAGCTTCCAGCAGAGTCAGTGACTTTCGTGCATCGCAGCCAGCAAGGCGTACGAGGCCCCCCATCGCGTCATCATCCAATGTGTAAGCGCCATTCAGACCTCGTTCATCGTCTAGAGCACGACGGATTACAAGCTCAATCGCCTCTTCTTCGAGTGGCTGGAGAACCAGCACAATCGAACGTGAGAGCAACGGCGAGATTACCGAAAACGATGGATTCTCGGTTGTTGCAGCAACGAGGGTCACCCACTGATTTTCGACAGCTGGGAGAAGAGCATCCTGCTGAGACTTCGAGAAACGATGAACCTCGTCGATGAAAAGAATGGTTCCTTCACCAATTGCCGCGGTACGCCTCTTCGCGCTGACAACAACGTCTCGAATATCTTTTACACCAGCTGAGACCGCGGACAATTCTTCAAAATGACGACCGGACGATTGAGCAACAAGGTAGGCAAGTGTGGTTTTACCAGTGCCCGGTGGACCCCACAAGATCACGGAAGAAACCTGAGGAGCATCCGGTTTAACCGGAGCAAGCAACCGTCGAAGAGGCGAACCTTCTAAGAGAAGATGGCGTTGCCCAATGACTTCATCGAGAGATGTTGGGCGCATACGCACTGCAAGAGGAGCATGGGAGTTAAACTGCGGAACTCCGTCGGCAGTTAAAGAGTCGGAACTAAAAAGGTCCACGACGTTCACTGAGTGGGCGCTGAGGCGGACAGTAGATGTACAACGACGCCACCAGCGATTAACACCATGCCACCGCCGGCCGCGAATGCTGATGCGGACAGAGCCATCGCCGCGTTCATTGCGGCGCCGTTGTCGACGCTAGCTTCGTGCGCAGTAAGAATGGCTTCCGCCGAGGGTGAAGACGCCGACGACTCGCTTGATTGGGAGGAAAGAGGCTTCACTGTTGGCTGGTCAGATTGGTCTTCCGTTGAGCTTGCTTCGCTTGGAACGGGAGAAGCAAGTGGAACGGGAGAAGCAACCGTCGTTTGCTGGGCAGGAGCCTGAACAGCTGGATTCGAAGCACGCCGGGCGGCCACCGTGTTCGTCTGCGCTGAAGTGGCATGAGTCAACGGTGTAGCCGGCGCTGAAGGAGTAACGGGCTCAGGAACAACCGGGACACTGGGGGTTACGGGCTTTTCAGGTTCACTGGGAGTTACGGGCTTTTCAGGCTCACCGGGAATCACCGGATCTACCGGTTGAACGGGAGTAACAGGTTCAACGGGATCGACTGGAGTAATCGGGATTGCCTTTTGCGTAATGCCGACCCAGCGTGTGAACTCGCAAACCACTCCTGCACTGTGACCGTCCTTGTTCAGATAAGAGACAGTGAGTTGATGACCGATATTAGCTTTCCAAAGAGTGCCGTCAGCATTGTTCGTGCCGTTAGGGATCTCAACGGTTGCCACGAAACGCTCTTTCTGCGCGTCATAGGTACCAACTGCCCACACCTTCGCTTCAAGCTTTTCGCCGGTCAGCGGGTTTACCAACGGTTCACTACGCTGCAAAAGCATTCCGTCACCGTCAAGGTAGACGGCAATAAGGTACGTTGCATCGGCACTACTACAACTGGAAAGAACCGTGAACGTGTCTAAGAGAGAATCCTTTAAAAAAGGGCTGTTCACGTTCTTTCCATCGCCCTGCGCAAATGACGGGGTAACACAGCCTAAAACAAATCCAACCAGCACAAAAAGGAGTGCAAGCATACGCACGAAATGCGCATGAACAGCACCACGATGGCGTTGTAGCGCCATTCTTTCCTCCCCTTTACTCTATATGCTTCATTGAGCCTATCAGGAGAGAAATGAGAAGGTCACACGAAGTGTTTACTCAAAAAGTGAGGTATCCCCCGCGCCGGCACGTGCGACCACTCCACTGCCCTGGGTGAAGTCGATAACGGTTGTGGCCTCGTCACCACCGACGGGACCAACGATCACAAGGTCAATCAACTTACCGATGCGATCATCCACCTCGAACCCGTCGATCATCGGTTCGCTCTCACCGGGCAAAATCAGTGTCGAACACAGAAGCGGTTCACCAAGCGCTGCAACGATCTCTTGGGTGATGACATGATCGGGAATGCGGACACCAACCGTGTGCTTCTTTTTATTCAGCGTCATGCGAGGAATCTCTTTAGTTCCAGGCAAAATGAAAGTGTAGGCACCCGGAGTCAAAGCTTTGATCGTACGGAACTGAGAGTTATCGACGATGACAAGTTCACCCAGTTGCGCAAAAGAATGGCACAAGAGCGAGAAGTTGTGTTTCTCGTCCAAACGACGAATCGAACGAATCGTATCCATGCCAGTCTTGTTGCCGAGCTTGCAGGCAATCGCGTATCCCGAATCAGTCGGAAGCGCGATCACGCCTTCGTTGTTCAAGATCTCGACAGCTTTGTTCACGAAACGAACTTGTGGATTCTCTGGGTGCATTTCTACGTACGACATACATACAGTGTGCCCTAAATCACGCACTAATGCAGGTGAAACAGACCTACAACCTGACGAATCTGCCATGCAAGAAGTCTGGTGACACAGATGAAATCCACGGGATAAATCAGAGGGCGGTACCGAAGACCTCAATCTTCAGTACCGCCCTCTGTGCTCAGTTGTTCACCGGAGATGAAATCTCCACGGGAACGATAGGGTGCGTCATTGAACGCGCACTATCACTGTGCTTCACCGGCCTCTTCTTTGGAGGTTTCCTCTTCGCCACGCTTCTTCGGCTGGACATCAACACCAGCTTCCTTACGCTGAAGAGGCGTAATCGGAGCGGGAGCTTCGGTCAGCGGATCGTAGCCACCACCCGACTTCGGGAAGGCGATGACGTCACGGATCGACTCGGACTTGGTGAGCAACGAAACGATGCGGTCCCAACCGAATGCGATGCCACCGTGCGGCGGAGCGCCGAACTTGAAGGCATCCAGCAGGAAGCCAAACTGCTCCTGGGCTTCTTCGTCGCCAATCCCCATGACATTGAAGACGCGGTTCTGGATGTCACGGCGGTGGATACGGATTGAGCCGCCACCAATTTCGTTGCCGTTGCAGACGATGTCGTAGGCGTAGGCAAGTGCATTGCCCGGGTCCTTGTCGAAGGAGTCCAGCCATTCGGGCTTTGGGGAGGTAAATGCGTGGTGCACAGCGGTCCATGCGGAGTGGCCAAGTGCAACGTCACCTTCTGCTTCTGCGTCGCCGGTGGGCTTGAAGAGCGGAGCATCAACCACCCAGGTGAATGCCCACGCGTCGGGGTCAATCAGATCGCAACGCTTGCCAATTTCGAGGCGCGCCGCGCCAAGCAATTCACGCGAGGCGGTCGGTTTACCCGCACCGAAGAAGATGCAGTCGCCGGGCTGAGCACCGGTTGCTTCCGCCAGTCCTTCGCGCTCAGCATCGGTGATGTTCTTGGCAACGGGGCCACCGAGGGTGCCGTCTTCACCAATGGTGACGTAAGCGAGGCCCTTTGCACCGCGTGCCTTCGCCCATTCCTGCCACTTGTCAAAGGTGCGACGCGGCTGGGAAGCACCGCCGGGCATGACGACTGCGCCGACGTAGGGAGCTTGGAAGACTCGGAACGTGGTGTCTTTGAAGTATTCGGTCAGGTCAACCAGTTCGAGGCCGAAACGAAGGTCGGGCTTGTCAGAGCCATACTTTTCCATCGCGTCCTTGTAGGTCATTCGAGGAAGCGGGGTCGGCAGGTCGTAGCCGATGAGCTTCCAGACGTTCGTCATGACATCTTCGGCAACGGCAATGACGTCATCCTGGTCAACGAAGCTCATTTCGATGTCAAGCTGGGTGAATTCCGGCTGACGGTCAGCGCGGAAGTCCTCGTCACGGTAGCACCGTGCAATCTGGAAGTAGCGTTCCATACCGGCAACCATGAGCATCTGCTTAAACAGCTGCGGGGACTGCGGAAGTGCGTACCAAGAGCCGGGCGACAAACGAGCCGGGACGATGAAGTCGCGAGCACCTTCGGGGGTCGAACGCGTCAGGGTCGGGGTTTCGATTTCGACAAAGTCGTGTGTGTAGAGAGTGTCACGAGCGGCGCGCGACACCTTGGAACGAAGACGCAGCGCGTACTGTTCCGGTTCGCGACGAAGGTCGAGGTAACGGTACTTCAGGCGAGTTTCTTCGCCAACGTTGCCGGAGTCTTCTGCGTGCGCAGAGACCTGGAAAGGAAGAGGTGCGGACGTATTGAGGATTTCAATGTCGTCGCCCATCACTTCGATGGCGCCGGTGGGCAAGTTAGGGTTCTCGTTACCCTCGGGGCGAGCACACACCTCGCCGGTGACTTTGAGGACGAATTCGGAGCGGAGCTCGTGGGCGACGGATTCGTCGCGGACGACAACCTGTGCAATACCGGATGCATCGCGGAGATCGACGAATGCAACGCCACCGTGATCACGGCGGCGATCCACCCAACCGGTCAGAGTAACGGTCTGACCGACAAGGTCGGTATTGAGGGTGCCAATGTTATGAGTGCGCAGCACGTGTCTTCCTTTCATTGTGGCCATCCGCGAGACGGGCGGCGGCACCGCGATTTTACTCCCCTTTATGCGCTCTTGTTCACTTGCTTTGCTTGCTGGGCTCTAGGAGTGGGAAGATTCGCAGGTGACTGCTGAAGATTCCACACGCCTCACATGGCAACCTATTGAGATTTCTTTGCTCGTAGGCTCAGTTCTTTTGATTACCCTTGCAGCGTTTGAGGGGCTTGCCACAACAACGATCATGCCGAATGTTGTTGCGGATCTGGATTCCGAAGCGTGGTTCTCAGTCGCTTCTGGCGCAGCTCTTTCAGCTCAGCTCAGTGCGACCGTCATCGCAGGAGCGCTGGCGGATTCAAAAGGGCCTCGGACGGTTCTTCTTGCAGGTTTTATCTGTTTTGTCGCTGGTCTGCTCACGTCAGCATTCGCTCCTCACATTGCAGTTTTCGTTGTCGGTCGTCTGATCCAGGGCTTGGGTGGCGGACTCATTATTGTTCCGCTGTATGTCTTCATTGGTTCGATTGCCCACGTTAATCATCGACCTTTCTTCTTCGCCGCGTTCTCTCTGTCGTGGGTTTTGCCGGGCCTCGTTGGTCCTGCGATTGCTGGGTATGTCACGCAGTACTTCGGCTGGCGCCCGGTCTTTTGGGCGGTTCCGTTCTTGGCTCTTCTTGCCGTTCTTCCCCTGATTTCTGTTCTTCGCCAGCTCGGTTCGTCCAAAACGCACCCGGTGAAGAATCTGAAGCACTTGGGATTGCTCGCTTTGGTCGCGGGCACCGGTGTTCTGATGCTTCAGCTGTCGGGGGCTCTCGGTGGTATTGAACTGATTATTTTGATCATTGTGGGGCTTGTGCTAACCGGGTGGGCTCTCCCCCAGCTTCTCCCCAAGGGCGCGATGCGTTTGAAGCGTGGGATGCCCGCGGCGATTATGACGCGCCTGCTTGCCATGGGCGCGCAGGCCGGTGCGGCGGCGTTCCTGCCACTTGTCTTGCAACGCGTTCACATGTGGAATGCAGATCAGGCCGCTCTCGCTGTCACCATCGGTACGATCTCGTGGTCTGCCGGTGCGACTTACCAGGCTCGAGTCCACGACCCTGACCGTCGTATGCAGTTGCCCGCGATTGGCATGGCTCTGCTGACGCTTGGTCTTGTCCCGATTCTGTTCCTTGTGATTGCGTCGTGGCCCGTGTGGCCGGCCCTCATCGGCTGGTTTGTTGCCGGGTTTGGCACGGGACTCATGCACTCGACACTCTCAGTGCTGACGCTGGGGCTTACCGATACTTCGGAGCACGGTAAAGTTGCATCGTGGCTTCAGGTCGCCGACGCCGCAGGGGCATCAATCGAACTCGCGTTAGTGTCGATTGCCTTCGCTCTCTTCGCGCTGGTCATGCCAGTAGGGCCCCTCTCCTACTTGGCCTCCCCCGTTATCACCCTGATCGTCACCGTGGTCGCTCTTGTAGCATCATTGCGAATCAAGGGTGGCGATGCCCCTTCGGCTTCGTAGTTATTTCGCCATTTAACGAGGCTCATCACGAGCCCGTAGGCAGATACACCAAAGGGAGGGCAGATGATTTCATCCGCCATCCCTTTGCGTTTAAGCGCTTCATTCTGGGCCTTGTCAACACCCTGTGTCAGATCGCGCCACCGCTACATTCAGCGTGAGTGACGGTGAGAACCAAAGGACCTCGTACCCTTTGAACCTGACTTGCCATCGCGGTCGAAACGATCGGCGGACTTGCCACGGCCACTCGCGCGAAAACGATCAGAAGAGCCGGAACGCTTCGCGACACGTAGCGATGAGCGACGGTCGGACGACTCGTGGTGCGCATGACGATCAAAGCGGTCGTTGCGGTCCTTGTGCGCACGACGTGGCTTGTCATCGCGGTGTTCGTAACGACGCGCATATTCGCGTTCGCCACGGTCACGTTCGGGGCGTCCTGAACGATCAAACTTCTTAGCCTTGTCAAAGCTACGTTCGCGGTCAGAGCGGTGCCCGCCCTTACCGGGGCCCTGGTCCACGCGAATGCGCAGCGGACGGCCCTGAACGTAGCCCTTGCCAATGCGGTGCAACTGATCGTCGGTCAGGTCGCCGGAAATTTCGACCAGCGAGAAGGTCGGGAAGATTTCAATATTGCCAATGTCGCGACCGTCAACGCCACCTTCACCAGCAATCGCTCCGACAATCGAACCGGGCTTCACGCGGTCTTTCTTGCCAACCTCAACGCGGTATCGGGTACCGGCACCAAAGGATGCCTTGCGACCACGACCGCGTTGGTGGCCTGGCTTCAGCGGACGATCCTTATCACGACCGCCCTCGAATGAAGCACCAACGAATTCTCCGGACTCGTCGATTTCTTCTTCGTTACGGACCCTGCCCTTGCCACGGCGGTCCTTTTCAACGCGCGGAGCCGGCCCCTCGTCACCAACAGCGTTCGCCATGAGCGCGGCAGCGATGTCCATAATGTCGGTTTCAGACGTTTCTTGAACCTCGGTCAGCAGATTCTTGTACATTTCAAGACGACCACGTTCGATGCGAGCGTTGAGGCCTTCGAGCATGCGACGCGAACGGAACTCGGAGACTGCTGCGGGCGACGGAATCTGAATCTCTTCCATCGGGGTGCCGGTCAGCTTCTCGATGCGGCGCAGGCGACCGTGTTCACGTGGAGTAAAGAAAGTAAGCGAGCGACCTTCGCGACCGGCGCGACCGGTACGACCGATGCGGTGCACGTAGGCTTCCGGTTCACGAGGAACATCGAAGTTCACGACCAGTGAGATGCGCTCAACGTCGAGGCCACGAGCCGCAACGTCGGTTGCGATCAGCACGTCGAGCGTGCCGGCACGCAGACGTGCAACCATGCGTTCACGTTCAGTCTGCGCGACGTCACCGGAAATACCGGCTGCGCGGAAACCTCGTGCTGACATTTCGAGGGAAACCTCTTCAACGTCGGCGCGGGTACGCACGAACACAATCGCAGCATCGGCGTCTTCCTGGCCGGCAGCGATGTGCTGGGCACGCGTCGCGAGCACGCGAGACAAGGCGCCGATCTTGTGCTTGAACGGCACGACAGCGTAGGTCTGGTGGATCGTGTCAACAGTCGAAGATTCTTCCGAGACAGCGATCTTCACGGGGTTATTCAGGTGAGTGTTCGCAATGCGTTCAATCGCCTGGGGCATCGTGGCGGAAAACAGTGCGGTCAGGCGGTCTTGAGGCACGGACGAGGTAATCGTTTCGACGTCTTCAGCGAAGCCCATGCGCAGCATTTCGTCGGCCTCGTCGAGGACGAGCATGCGCACGCCGGACAGATCTAGCGCACCTTTTTCAATAAGGTCGATGACACGCCCAGGGGTGCCGACGACGACCTGCGCCCCCTTCTTCAGAGCGTTGATCTGCGGGCCATAGGGTGAACCACCGTAGACGGAAACAACCTCAAGGCCACGTGTACGGGCTGCGAAATCCTCAATGGCCTGCGCGGACTGCATGGCAAGTTCGCGGGTGGGAGCAAGCACGAGGGACTGGACGAGCTTCTCATCGGCATCCACGATCGCGAGCATAGGCAGACCGAAAGCGGCGGTCTTACCGGTACCGGTCTGGGCGATACCGACAACGTCATTCAATTCGAGCAGGGAAGGGATCGCCTTTTCCTGAATCGGAGTCGGTGTCACAAACCCCATCTGGGTGACAGCATCGAGGATCTCATCGGGAAGACCAAGGTCAGCAAAGGTGACGGAAGGCTCTTTTTCTGCTTCCTCTTCCTCGATCTCTTCTTCGTCGTCTTCACGTTCGCCGCCATCTTCGGCATTCTCGAGTTCATCATCGACGAGGCCGGATTCTAAGTCCAGGGTGTCGTTTTCTTCGGCCGGAAGCTCTTCAACGGCGCCAGTCGTTTCGGCAGGTTTGTTCAATTCGTCGAAGGTGTTGAGGTTCATTTCCTGTTTTTCAGGCACAGTATTCCTATCGGATTGTGTGTTTCATTCGAGGCTGATTTCTATCAAGCCGGGCCACTGTGGGGCCTTCGGCGCAACCTCATCCCACAACATCCACCGCTTAGCGGTGCCCATCACTTTCATTCAAGGCGCGCCTCATCGCTCAAACAAGCCTACGTTGCTCCCTCGCGAAACGATGCTTTTGGGGGCGGTGAGATCACTCACCGCCCCCAAAAGCATCAGCCACGACCCGTTTCGACAATCACGCTCCAACCGAGATGACACGCGGGTTCAAGTCCTTGGCAGGCGGAGTCCACGTCGAAGCGTCAGCTTCGATTTGTTCTCCGCTTCGAATGTCTTTGACCGTGTCGGCTTCATCTTCCATTCCCGGGAACCAGACGAATGGGATGCCTCGTTTATCAGCGAACTTAATCTGCTTGCCGAACTTGGCCGCGTTCGGTGCAACATCGGTGCTAATTCCACGGCTACGCAACTGCATTGCGATATCTTCCGAGCGAGCGCGATCTGCCTCGTCGATGACAGCAACAACGACCGCGGCAGGAACCTTGCGGGTAGCTTGAACCATCGGTGCTGAAATCATGCGGGAAACCAGACGCGAGACGCCAATCGAGAGACCAACGCCCGGGTAGGTGCGTTTCCCATCCTTTGCCAGCGAATCGTAACGCCCACCGGAGCAAATGGAGCCGAGGTCCTCGTGGCCTTCAATCACCGATTCGTAAACGGAGCCGGTGTAGTAGTCCAGGCCACGCGCGATCTTCAGATCAGCGATGACAGCGCCGGGCATACGACGATGCGCTTCCTCGAGGAGCGCACACAGCTGATCCACACCCTCGGCAAGAAGCTCGCCATCGCAACCGAGTTCAGCAATTCTAGAACGGATCTCATCGGGATCATTACTACGGATCTGGGCCATCTTGAGAAGCTTCTCGGCCTGCTCACCGTTGATATTCGACTGTGCGAGTTCGGCCGTAACGCCCTCGGGACCAATCTTGTCCAGTTTGTCGAGGCCACGCAATGCAGCCTCAACGTCGGTAACACCGAGAGATTCGCACACACCCTGAACGACCTTGCGGTTGTTCACGAGCACGTGCACTGTCGGGATCGGAAGCGTTGCAAGAGCCTCGGCCATCACAAGAGGAAGATCGACCTCGAAGTGGAAGGGAAGATCACCGTTGCCAACAACATCAATGTCAGCTTGAGTGAACTCACGGAAACGCCCTTCCTGCGGGCGCTCACCACGCCAGACCTTCTGGATCTGGTAGCGCTTGAATGGGAAATCAAGCTCGTTCGCATTCTCGATGACGTACCGAGCAAAAGGAACCGTCAGGTCAAAGTGCAGACCCATCTTGCGTTCCTTAGATGAATGACGACCAGCTTCGACGTCCTTCATCGCTTGCAGGCGGTCAAGGACATAAACCTCTTTCGAGGTCTCCCCTTTTGCTTCAAGCTGCTCAAGCGTTTCAACCGCACGAGTCTCAATCCCAGAGAAACCATGCAACTCAAAGACCTGACGAATATGGTCAAGAACAAACTGTTCGATGATTCGACCTTCGGGGAGCCATTCGGGGAAACCGGAAAGAGATGTACGTGCCATGGCTCTATTGTTCCACGCCTAGGCGTATTGCCTAAAACGGGCAACGATATTCGGGCTCTGATCTTCGTTAAGGTCGAGCCCAGGCAGACACTCGAAAAACCACTAGCCGAAAAACACGTTGCGCCTTGGGAATCCCCAAGGCGCAACGCCAGTTCTTGATAGGTATCAGCCGAGTGTACGAGCCCGCCTCAAATACGGATTTGTCTCAATCTCATGCGACAAAACCGTCGTTGGACCGTGCCCCGGGATCAAGAGGGTTGCAGGATCCAAAGCATGTGAAATAGTGCGTAGCGAATGGCGCATCTGAGTCTCATCGCCACCGGGAAGATCCGTACGACCAACCGAACCAGCAAAAAGCACATCAGCAGATAGAGCCCACGGAACCGGGGTTGAAGACGAGAAGACAGTCTGTCCCTTCATCTCAACCTCAATATCGCAGTGACCGATAAACACGGCAGAACCTTCAGAGTGACCTGGAGCTGGAATCATCTTCATCCAGATACCGGGAAGCACCTCAACGCTACCACCCGGAAAATCGCGCAGATCGGTGGGCTTCACCCACGGGCCGATGCTCGGGGGCACGGGCATCGGAATATGCGATGCCGGATCATCCATTCGGTATCGATCAGGAGCCGGGATCCACGTAGGGACAGGAGCTTCAGGGGCCCACGAGGCAACCTCGGCACAATCCCAGACATGATCAGGATGACCGTGAGTTGCAAGAACAGCTCCGACATGAGCTTCAGACGCGACCAAGACCTCGCGAATCTTATCCTGCACTCCCGCTGACGGATCGACGACCAGCGCCGCCGGCTCACCATCGGCAACCAGCACCACGCAGTTGGCTGCGTAGTACGGCGTTGGAATAACAGTGATTTTCACTCATCACTCCATAGAGGTGCGAATCTGAGCAAGCCAGGTGCGCTTTGTCTCCAGAGCCTCAGTAAGGGACTTGACCTTCTTTTCGTCACCCTTCGCCTTGGCAACGCCAAGATCCGATTCGAGGGACTCAACCTGAGCCTCGAGCTGGCCGAGCATACCCTGAGCACGTGCACGTGTTTCAGGGTTGGTACGACGCCATTCATTTTCTTCTGCCTCGCGGATTGCAGATTCAACCGCGCGCAGACGACCTTCAATGCGATGCAAGTCAGAGGAAGGAACTCGACCGATTTCTTCCCAGCGATCCTGGACCGAACGCAGGGCATTCTTCGCCACCTCAAGATCCTCCACAGGCAGGATCTTCTCTGCTTCGTCGGCAAGCGCTTCCTTGGCAGCAAGATTCTCGCGGTACTCAGAATCAGTGGCCTCGTCCTTCGCGCGACGTGCGTCGAAGAAGACCTGCTGTGCCGCACGGAAGCGTGCCCACAGAGCATCATCTTCCTTGCGGGATGCGCGAGGAGCCGCCTTCCAACGATTCATCAGCTCACGGTATGCACCCGAAGTGGCGCCCCAATCGGTCGAAGTCTGCAAAGCTTCAGCCTCGGCGATAATGGCTTCCTTCACTCGCTTCGCCTCAGACTGTGCCTGATCGAGAGCAGAGAAGTACTGACGACGCTGACGATCAAACTGAGTACGCGCCGAAGAGAAGCGCTTCCAGAGCTCATCTTCAACAGTCTTTTCGATGCGCGGCCCCTTGCGCTGCAACGACTTCCATTCGTCGAGCAGATCACGGAGCTTCTGACCAGACTGCTTCCAGTGAATACGCTCAGGAGCCTGAGCGATGATGGCTTCAGCGGCCTCAACGACTGCCCTACGAGCTTTCAAAGCTTCCTCACGAGCAGCTTGGCGTTCAATCTTTGCTACTTCTTTACGCTCTTCAGCGCGCACCTTCACGCTCTCAACACGTTCGCGCAACGCAGCAAGGTTACCCAGAGCATTCGGAGATTCAAGAGCTTCGGTGATCGTCGCAAGAGTCAGATCAATATCCTTGGGAGCCAAGGTTGCAAGACGATGTTCGAACAACTTGACGGTTGCCTCAATATCCGCAAAACGACGCTCGTAAAGGGCGAAAGGCTCTGCAGGCACACCTTCGGGGTAGCCACCAATAACACGCTCAGTGCCGTTATCGACAACGTACACGGTGCCATTTTCATCGATACGACCGAACTCGTGAGTGAGTGGCGTACTCGACGCGGACACGGGATTTTCCTTGGCCGGAGCCGAAGGGGTGATGTTCTGCTCGTCAGAAGAGGGAGCAGGGGTGGGGGTCGGCGTCGTTGTCACAATAATTGCCTTTCATGGCGAGGGCGCTATGCGCCGATGCGTGGAAGAGTCTCCACGGAGCGTGGTTCTCAGTGCGCCGATGTGGTGCACCTCTGTCAGTCTACGACCTTGGCCCCCATTTCATAAACTGGTGTTTACGACATGGACGATTACGGCTGTTTTGCCCCGATTGTCTCGTCCTTTAACGCGCAGAGATGTCACACGCGAACGGCCTCGAACACCCCATCGACGCGACGCAGAGCGGAAAGAACCGCATTCAAATGCGCCATATCTGCCAACTCAAACGAGAATCGAGCAAGCGAAACCTGATCGGACGTCGTATTCGTTGACGCAGACACAATGTTGACGCGATAGTCCGACATCACCTTCGTCAGATCCGACAGTAATCCCGCACGATCCAAAGCCTTGACCTGGATCTGAACACGGAACACCTGTCCGCTGACTCCCTGTGTCCAAGAAACGTCGACAAAGCGCTCAGGTTGCAATTCTTTCAGTCGAACAGCGTTATGGCACGAAGCAATGTGGACGGACACGCCCTGGCCACGAGTAATAAAACCAACAACATCATCGCCCGGAACCGGGGTACAGCACTTTGCCAGCTTCACCCAAATATCTTTGGACTCCATACCGGCAACGGTGATACCCGCATCGGACGAACCCGATTGAGTGCGAATCCGATTTGCACCCGGAGTCACTCCTTCGGACAGAGTTTCTTCGGTGCCGTCTCCCCCACCTAGGTTCTCGACAAGTTTTGACACAACGTTCTGAGGCGAAACCTGGCTCTCACCGACAGCCGCATACAGGCTGGACACATCGGAATAGCCCAACGACGTTGCCACCGACAGGATCGTCTCATGACTCATCAAGCGTTGAAGAGGAAGATTCTGCTTACGCATTGCCTTCGCAAGCGCTTCCTTGCCCTCTTCAATCGCTTCTTCGCGACGTTCTTTAGAGAACCACGATTTAATTTTCGAACGCGCACGCGGAGATGCCACAAAAGCAAGCCAGTCACGTGACGGACCAGCCTTGTCGGACTTCGAGGTCACAACCTCAACCGTTTCGCCCGACTCAAGCTGAGTATCAAGCGAAACGAGGCGCCCATTCACTTTCGCACCAACCGTATGGTGCCCAACCTCAGTGTGCACCGCATAGGCGAAATCAACGGGTGTTGCATGCGCTGGCAGAACAACAACCTGCCCCTTCGGTGTAAAAACATAAACTTCGTCACCGGCGATCTCATAGCGCAAAGAATCGAGGAACTCTTCAGGGTCACCCGTTTCACGTTCCATCTCGACAAGGGAGCGAAGCCAGTTGGCTTGTTCATCGTGGCTCATTCGATCTGTATCGACGCCAGTCGCATTCGGATTCTGCTTGTACTTCCAGTGCGCGGCAACACCGTGTTCGGCACGCTCGTGCATTTCAAAAGTACGAATCTGGATTTCGACAGGCTTACCACCGGGTCCAATTACCGTCGTGTGCAACGACTGGTACAGATTGAACTTCGGCATGGCGATATAGTCCTTGAAACGCCCAGGAATCGGATTCCACCGAGCATGCAAAGAACCCAGAACGCCGTAACAATCCTTCACTGACTCTACGAGGACGCGAACGGCCACCAGATCGAAGATCTCATCGAACGCTTTACCACGGACGATCATCTTCTGATAGATCGAATAATGGTTCTTGGGACGACCAGAGACAGTGCCCTTCGTCCCTGAATGACGAAGATCCTCTTCAATCTGGCCAATCACATCTCGCAGATACACATCGCGCTGGGGAGCGCGCTCTGCAACCAAGTGATCGATCTCTTCATAAATCTGAGGGTACAGAGTCTTAAAGGAGAGCTCTTCGAGTTCCCACTTCACCATGTTCATGCCCAGACGATGAGCAAGAGGCGCATAAATCTCAAGCGTTTCGCGCGCCTTGTTCTTCGCTGACGATGAGGGGACGAAACGCCACGTGCGCGCATTATGAAGACGGTCAGCAAGCTTAATGAGAAGAACTCGAATATCGCGGCTCATCGCAACAAGCATCTTGCGCAGTGTTTCAGATTGAGCAAATTCGCCGTAACGCACCTTGTCCAGCTTCGTCACACCGTCAACGAGCGCCGCAATCGGCTCACCATATTCCGCTGCTAGCTCTTCAACCGTGTAGTCCGTATCTTCAACCGTGTCATGCAGAAGAGCAGCCACCAGTGTCGGGGTGGTCATACCCATTTCAGCAAGAATCGTTGACACCGCAACTGGGTGAGTAATATACGGCTCACCCGATTTACGAACCTGCCCCCGGTGATGCAATTCGGCCGTGCGATAGGCGCGCTCGATCACGCTCACATCGGCTTTCGGATGGTTCGCACGCAGTGCTCGAACCAACGGTTCGATCTCAGGAATCGTCGGGCGCGTGCGTGCGCCAAACCATACGAGGCCGGACCTCACACGAGATCCGGCCACGCCTGGTTTTGAGTGAGCGGAGTTAGCCTGGTCAGTCATGCTCCTATGATACGCACCTGTGACGTGTCAAACATATTTGACCACAACTAAACGAGGAACTGCAGGTCAGACTACCAATGCAGATTCAGTGACGACATCATGTTCGGCAAGCTTTTCGCGCCCGTCGAAAGCCTCAAGCTCCAGAAGAACAGCAACGGTGCTCACTTGCGCTCCGCACTGACGGAGCAGATCAACCGACGCAGCAGCAGTGCCTCCTGTTGCAAGAACGTCATCGATGACCAGCACACGCGACCCTGGAGTCACCGACTCGGGTCGGATCTCCATGCGAGCACTACCGTATTCAAGGTCATAGTCGACACCGATAACGTGACCGGGAAGCTTGCCTGCTTTGCGGATGGTCAGCATACCGACACCGAGTTCAGCGGCAAGTGGCGCTCCAAGAATGAAGCCACGCGACTCCAGACCTGCAATTGCGTCGACACTGCCCTTATAGCGCTCGGCGAGCATCTCAATGAGCTCTTTAAACGCCGGACCGTTTGCAATCAGCGGAGTGATATCGCGAAACAGAACACCGGGCTCTGGGAAATCTTGAACAAGACCTAGATTCGAGTCAACAAGTTCACCGATATGCGCGCCAAGTTCACCACTCATCGATGCTCCTTCTTCCTCTTCGGCTGGTGAGCATTCGAGAGGCGTTGCCCCGGACGAACAGGAGCAACCTTCACAGTGGAGGCACCCTCGTCACCCTTACCCAAAGCCACATGACGCGCACGATCCTTTTCAACCGACTCCGTGTGCTCCTTCGTCTTCTTCAAACGCTCTTGAAGCAGAACAAGAAGCGGGGACGCAATAAAGATCGACGAATAGGTGCCGGCGATCATACCGACGAACAGCGCCAGCGAAATATCAGTCAGAGTACCGGTACCAAGAAGCAAAGCACCAATAATCAGAATCGAACCGACCGGAAGCAATGCAACAACCGACGTATTAATCGAACGAACCATGGTCTGGTTGACAGCCAAGTTCACGTATTCGGCAAAAGTGAACCGCTTCTGGTCGTAGATGCCCTTCGTCAACTCGCGGACCTTGTCGAATACAACGACCGTGTCGTACAGCGAATAACCAAGAATCGTCAGGAAGCCGATGACCGTTGCAGGCGAAACCTCAACCTGGGTGATAACGAAAACACCAAGCGTTACGGCAATATCGTGGACAAGTGCCAGCAGAGCAGCCAATGCCATAGTCCATGACCTGAAGTACAGGGTCATCAAGATCGCGACGAGCAACATGAAGATGACAAGCGACTGAGCAGCCTTCGAAGTCACCGAAGCACCCCAGGACGGGCCGATCGTTGACGACTGAACATCGGCCGAATCAACACCGTACGCGCTGGTCAGCGCATCCCGAATCGTCGTCGCCTGCTGCGAATCAACAGATTCAGTCTGAATACGAACAGAATCCGTACCAACCTTCGTCACCTTCGCGTTGGAAACAATTCCGGTGCCAGTCACGATATCCGAGGCCTTTTCCTCAGACTGATCGCTGACTCGGGTCACATCAAACTGCGCACCGCCTGTGAACTCAATGGAAGCATTGAGGCCGATGGCTGCTGAAAGAACAAAAGCAACGCCAATCAAGGCTGCAGCAAGACCAACAAAAATCTTGCGCTTGGGGACAACCGGGTAGGACTTATCCCCCGAGTACAGAGCATTACCCCACTGGGCGAACGACATCATTTCGCGTCCCCTTTCTGCTCGGCAGCCTCACCATCGACTGCGCTACCCTCAGTCTTCGTCGCTTCACTATCCGCAGATGCGCGAGCTTCTTCCACTTGCGCTTCAGCTTCAGCAAGACGCTGCGCGCGACGACGCTGAGCAAGGCTCATACCTTTGCCTTCAGCCACAGGCTGAGCCGTCGCACCCTTGTCCTGCTTTTGCTTCGGCATAACAACACGGCCACGACCGGCATAAATCAGCGAGTTCTTTGCACCGAGGTGCTCGGGATCAAGACCGGAAAAACGATGTCCCTCGCCGAAGAATCTAGTACGAATCAGCAGTTCCATCATCGGGTGAGTGAACAAGAAGATAACAGCAATATCGATCACGGTTGTCACACCGAGAGTGAACGCGAAGCCCTGCACGCCACCGACTGCCAGCAGGTAGAGGACGATAGCTGCAACCAGGTTCACGGCATCGGAGACGAGGATCGTGCGCTTAGCGCGATCCCAGCCTTCGTCGACTGCGGCAACAAGCGGACGACCGTCACGGACCTCGTCACGCACGCGTTCGAAGTAGACGATGAACGAGTCAGCGGTGACGCCGACCGCCATAATCAAGCCTGCAACGCCTGCGAGCGACAAACGATATCCCATCGTCGCCGACAGAAGCGCGATCACGATGTAGGTGAGTGCCGCTGCAACAAATAGCGAACCGGCAGAAATAAGCGCCAGACCACGGTATTGCCAGATCAGGTACAGGATGACCAGCAGGAAACCGATGGCACCAGCCAACATGCCCTTCTGCAGGTGATCAGAACCCAGTGTGGCGGAAATACGCTGTTCGGACTCAACTTCAAAGTTCAGAGGAAGCGAACCGAAGCTGAGCTGGTTTGCCAGCGCGGTGGCTGACTTTGCGGTGAAGTTACCGGTGATCTGAGCACGACCATCAGAGATGACAGCATTCATTGAAGGAGCAGTAATCACCGAACCGTCAAGAACAACGGCAAAGTGGTTGCGGTCCGGCGAGTCGAAGAAGCTCTCTCCTTCGGCGTCAGAATCCTTGTAGGAGTAGAGCAGTTTGGAAGAATCCGCGAATGCCTTCGTACCTTCAGAATCGAACTGCAGGTCGACACCCCACTGGCCAGTTGCCTGACCGGTCGAGTTGGTGACTTGTCCGGCAGTTGCGTTCGAAAGATTCGAACCGGCAACCGAAACCGGACCAAGGATGTACTTCAGCTGACCATCACTATCGCAGGCAGCGTAGGGCTTGTCTGCAGCACCTTCGGTCTGCTGGCGAACCTCGGGGCTGGTGCAATCAAGCACGGAGAAATCGTAGAGAACCTGCTCTGTGATCCATGCAAGATCCGTTCCATTAGCAGGAGTCGAATTCGGCTGGTCTGACAGAACACCGTCCTGATTCAGATCAGCGACCCTCATCGCGGATTCTTCATCCAGTGCGGTCGACACCTGCTGAACCGACTGAGCGCCGTCTGCTGACTGGGCGCCATCAGCCGAGGCCTGTTCTGTCGCTGATTGAGTTTCATCACCGGACTGAGCTGATTGAGTTTCGTCAGCAGACTGAGCTGACTGTGCAGAATCTTTGCCTGAAGCTTCGGCGGTTGAGGCGGTCGCAACATTCCGGGAAGCCAGACCGATACGCAGAACAGGTCGGAAGTTCATCTGCGAGGACGAACGAATCAGGTCGAGAGTTTCCTGCGAAGGCGTACCTGGGATTGAAACAACAATGTTGTCCGAGCCCATCGAAGTGATCTCTGATTCGGCAACACCGGAGGCATCAATACGATTACGAATAATTGAAATCGCCTGCGTGATGTCGTCTTCAGTGATCGCTCGGTCGCCTTCTTCGGTCGACTTCGGCGTCAAGATCAGTTGGGTGCCACCCTGAAGGTCGAGGGCGAGCGAGGGAACCAACGAGGTCCCCTTAGTGACGTTGCCAATCACCAGTGTGGCCGCTGCCACCACTATTGCAACAATGAGGGTGACAAGTGAACGCACAGGTCGGCGTTTACGTGTAGACACTTTTAACTACTCCCAGTCCCTAGCTCGGGATACTCAGTTCTTTTCGTCGGTCGATGCATCATCCGTAGCGGGATCATCGAGGCCAAGAATCGGTTCTTTCGGTTCTTCTTCGGTCAGTTCGACAGCGGGCTCATCTGAAGCGAAAGGAGGTTCGTCCCCAACGGAACGGATCATCTGACGATCCCAGTACATCTCTGTACCATCAATCGTCTCGAGTACGACGATGTCGCCGTCCTGATCGACAAAGCGACCCCAGAATCCAACACCGGTCTTCACCCAAGCGCCGGGAACGAGTTTCTCGTTCATATCTCGTTCCATTTGAGCCTGACGCTCAGCCATCTTCTTGCGACCACGGTTTGAATACCACATCATCGCGATCAGGATGAGCGCAAGCAGTACAAAGGTCATGTTGCCGCCCTGGAGGAAGTTACCCACGGATTGCCTCTTTCTAGTCATGAACGCGCGTAGAGCGCACCTTGGTCAGTCTAATGCGAAGAAGGCTCTCTTAGCGAAAAAGGCAGTCAAATCAGGCGAATAACACTGTGATTCAGCTAAACAGCATAGATTCGGCGGGCGGTGTCAGCCCCAAATGGTGGAAAGCTTTGGGCGTGGCGGCACGTCCGCGGTTGGTTCTGACAAGGAATCCTTCACGAACCAAGTAGGGCTCAGCGACGGTTTCGACCGTCTCTGCTTCTTCACCTACCGTGACCGCAAGAGTGGTCAATCCAACCGGTCCCCCAGCAAAACGCTGACAGACTGCGTCAAGTACCGCTCTGTCAAGACGATCTAGACCGTAGCGATCAACCTCGAACAGGGTGAGTGCGCCCTGGGCAGCTTCAAGATCCAAAGCGCCACTTCCACGTACTTGAGCGTAGTCGACAACGCGACGAAGAAGGCGATTGGCAATACGCGGAGTGCCTCTTGAACGGGAGGCGATTTCGTGAGCCGCCTGAGCATCCAAGGGGGCACCAAGAAGGTCAGCGGAACGCGTGACGACTGCTTCAAGTTCGTGTGTCTCGTAGAACTCAAGATGAGCGGTAAAACCGAAACGGTCACGCAGAGGAGCCGGTAGCAGGCCCGTGCGCGTAGTCGCACCGACAACGGTAAAAGGCGGAAGTGTCAGGGGAATCGAGGTTGCGCCGGGCCCCTTACCCACGACAACGTCGACGCGGAAGTCTTCCATTGCCAGATACAGCATTTCTTCTGCGGTGCGAGCAAGACGGTGAATTTCGTCAATAAAAAGAATGTCGCCTTCTTGAAGCCCTGAAAGGATTGCAGCGAGGTCACCCGAATGCTGGATTGCCGGACCGGAGGTCAGGCGGAGCGCTGTCCCCATTTCGGCGGCAATAATCATTGCCAAAGTGGTCTTACCCAACCCGGGAGGACCGGCAAGAAGAACATGGTCGGGGCTCACGCCACGGCCACGTGCCGCATCGAGAACAAGCTGAAGCTGTTCACGAACAGTTTCTTGTCCGACGAATTCAGTGAGGCGCTTGGGACGCAGAGCTGCTTCTGCGGCACGTTCAAGCTCACCGGCATCAGGAGCAACAATGCGCATTGCCTCTGCGGGAGAATCGAAAGAATCAGCCACGAGAACCTCCCAACTTCAGCAAAGCGGCACGGAGCAAATCAGACGCACCCAAGCCCTGTCCGCCCAGCGTATCGATTGCCGCTTGCGCCTGGGATTGCTTCCAGCCCATCGAAACCAAAGCTGCCACAACATCTTCTTCGACAGCGCCCATGTTGAGAGTGGCTCCGGTTCCTTCCTTTCCAAGGTGTGCGGGCTGACCGAGCTTCTCTCCTAGCTCTAACACCATGCGTTGCGCTGATTTCTTTCCAACACCGGGGATCTTACCCAGGGTTGAAAGATCATGATCGCGAACGGCACGACGAAGATCATCGGGACTAAGAACGCCAAGCGCACCAAGGGCAATACGAGGTCCAATACCGGACACGGTCTGCAAGATGGTGAATACATCGCGCTGATCAGCCGTTTCAAAGCCCATGAGTGTCAAGGAATCCTCGCGAACAATAAGCGATGTTGCAACAGTGACCTCGTCACCGACGCGCACCTGCTGAGCGTATGTGGGCACAACCTTCACATCAAAACCAACGCCGGAGACAACCACGACAATTGAATCCAAGCCAACTGAGGCCACTGTTCCACTCAACTGTGCGATCAATTGTTCTCCTGTATTGGATCGATAGCGTCCACACCCAATGCGAACACCTGTTCTATTTTACTTGCGACGCAGTCGCGGATCAACAGCACCTGTCCGGCGTTGCGCAGCTTGAGCTTCCGCCCACGCACGTTGCGCGGGTGTCATTGACCCTTTGGAAGTCAAGCGGCCAGAGATAGAAACAGAAACTGACGAATCATCGCCGACACCCAGCAGACCTGTCCCCCGCCACGCATGACAAATTGCGATTGCAAGCGCATCTGCAGCATCGGCGGGTTTCGGAGGCTTCGACAAGCGAAGAATACGCGACACCATTGCCTGAACCTGCGCTTTATCCGCATTGCCGTTTCCGGAAACAGCAGACTTCACTTCTGACGGGGTATGAACCGCCATCGGCAGACCAGCACGCGCCACGCACGTCATGGCAGCACCCATGACCTGCATCGTCGTCGTCACTGACTGCAAGTTGTCTTGGGCGAAGACTCGCTCAATCGCCACAACTTCAGGCTGATACTGCGCGATCACATTATCAATCGCATCTGCAATCGTCCGAAGCCTGAAATGCGTCGCAATGTCTTTGTTGGAACGAGCAACCCCGACATACACGAGCGTGGCACGCCTTGACTCATCAACGTCAACAACACCCAAACCGCATCGTGTAATGCCGGGGTCAATTCCCATGACTCGCATGGGTCAGCGGTTCTCCACCATTGAAACGAACAGTTCATGCAGGCGGTCATCGCCACCAACCTCAGGGTGGAAGCTAGTTGCCATGACGTTACCTTGACGTACGGCCACGATCGGACCGTCTTCAGCGTTTCCGGCGCGCGCGATCACAGACACGGTGTCGCCAACGGACTCAACCCACGGTGCGCGGATAAAGACAGCGCGGAAATCGTCGCCTTCGATACCGTCAATCACGAGGTCTTCTTCGTAGGAATCAACCTGACGCCCAAAGGCATTACGTCGAACAACCATGTCGAGGGTGGCGAAGCACTTCTGATCATCGCGACCATCTAGGATCGTAGATGAAAGCATAATCATGCCAGCGCATGTGCCCCACGCGGGAAGTCCAGCATCGAGACGGCCTTTCAAAGGTTCAAACATGTCGAAGGAGACCAACAGATTCGACATGGTCGTTGACTCGCCACCGGGGATAATCAGACCATCCACTTTCGCCAATTCGCAGGGACGACGCACCTTAACGGCGCGGGCGCCAGAATTCTCTAGCGCCCGCACATGTTCGTCAACGTCACCCTGAAGGGCGAGAACGCCGATCGTCACCATCCGCGCTCCGCGAGACGGTGAGAAACCGGAAGGTCATCAACGTTGATACCGACCATTGCTTCACCGAGGCCACGCGAGACCTCAGCAATGACGGACGGATCATCGTAGAAGGTGGTTGCCTTGACGATGGCAGCTGCACGCTTCGCCGGATCGCCGGACTTGAAGATACCGGATCCAACGAAAACGCCCTCAGCGCCGAGCTGCATCATCATTGCAGCGTCCGCCGGGGTGGCAATGCCACCGGCGGTGAACAGAACGACAGGAAGCTTACCTTCGCGAGCGACCTCGGCGACCAGCTCGTAGGGAGCCTGGAGTTCCTTGGCGACAACGTAGAGCTCGTCTTCGGGAAGCGAGGTGAGGTGACGGATCTGGTCGCGGATCTTACGCATGTGCGTCGTCGCGTTGGATACGTCGCCGGTACCAGCTTCACCCTTGGAGCGAATCATTGCTGCACCTTCGGTGATGCGACGAAGTGCTTCACCCAGGTTGGTTGCACCGCAAACGAAGGGAACGGTGAAGTTCCACTTGTCGATGTGGTTGGTGTAATCGGCCGGGGTGAGAACCTCGGATTCGTCGATGTAGTCGACGCCGAGGGACTGCAGGACCTGAGCCTCAACGAAGTGGCCGATGCGAGCCTTTGCCATGACCGGGATAGAGACAGCGTTGATGATGCCATCGATCAGATCCGGGTCAGACATACGTGCAACGCCACCCTGTGCACGAATGTCAGCAGGAACGCGCTCAAGCGCCATGACGGCAACTGCGCCCGCATCTTCAGCGATCTTTGCTTGCTCGGGAGTAACGACGTCCATGATGACGCCACCCTTGAGCATCTGAGCCATACCGCGCTTAACCTGCGGGGTACCAACTTCGCGAGTCGACGTGGAGTCAGCCATCGTCACTCCTCTTCTTCCAGCTGCGCACGGACCTCATCCGAGTACGTCATGTTGTTGTAGATGTTCTGAACGTCGTCAGATTCTTCCAGAGCGTCGATCAGTTTCTGAACCTTCAGTGCGCCTTCAAGGTCGACCTCAACGTCGGTCGATGCGACGAACTGAACTTCAGCGGAATCGTAATCGATACCTGCTGACTGGAGCGCCTTACGGACCTCGACAACATCAGAGGCTGCGGATTCGATGACGAATCCATCACCGGTGTCGGTCACTTCTTCAGCACCCGCATCCAGAACGGCTTCCATGATCGTGTCCTCGTCAACGCCGTCTGCTGCGCCGACCTCGACGATGCCACGACGGGAGAAGAGGTAGGAAACCGAACCCGGGTCCGCCAGCGAACCACCCTGACGGGTAAAGCCAAGGCGGACGTCGGAAGCTGCACGGTTACGGTTGTCGGTCAAACATTCGACAAGGAATGCAACACCGTTCGGGCCGTAGCCTTCGTACATGATGGTTTCGTAGTTCGCGCCACCGGCTTCTGCACCGGAGCCACGCTTGACAGCACGATCAATGTTGTCAGCAGGAACGGAGTTCTTCTTTGCCTTCTGGATGGCGTCATACAGGGTCGGGTTACCTGCGGGATCGCCACCGCCAGTGCGTGCTGCAACTTCAATATTCTTGATCAGACGAGCGAAGAGCTTTCCGCGCTTCGCGTCAATGGCGGCCTTCTTGTGCTTGGTGGTCGCCCATTTAGAGTGTCCCGACATTACTGCTCCCTTGAAGGGTGGATTGCGTACCCGTATATCTTAGCGGGATTAGTAAAAGGTCACCGTCTTCAAAGGTGGGCTATGGGACACAGTAAACGTTCGATGCCAATGCCCGTCAGCCTTGAACTTAGCGATTACAGCACGCGCGGGACGGTGACAATCCGTACTGGTAGGTTCGCGCCGGGACGAAAATCAGCGAAGCTTCCTTCGCTTTGAATGATCAGAGCAGTCGCTTTACCGACCCCAAGGCCAAGATCGGCTTTCGCGCTATCGTCTCCGATCAGGTATCCAACATGGCCGATTGTTGGCTGATGTCCGACAATCAGTGCAGATTCTCCAGGCAGGGAGTGAATCGTTTCGATGAGTGACTCTGCCCCGGCATCGTAGATTGAACGATCCTTGTACGTGGTCCTCATTGGCAGGTTCTTCGCGATCTCGTCGAAGGTCTGCCATGCACGCACTGCTGTTGAACTGACCCCTAGTTCGATGTCTCCAACTTCGGCTCGCAGTTTGATACCAAGCTCGTGCGCCCGACGGAGACCACAATCAGTCAACGGGCGCAAGTGATCCGACATTGCGAAATACTCCGGGTCAGAGTGGCGAACAAGGATCAGCGTGCATTGACTCATGCGAAAAGATTACAGTGTGAGGGATCGAGGAGGTTCAATGGCATTGGGACGAGGCCGCGCTGACGGTGTGTGTCAGGCGCGCGAGTGTAATGCGCAGGCGGTGTGGACCATCACCTGGTCAAACCCGAAAATCCCGTGGGCGGATTCCAAGACATGGCTGTCATGCAACGAACACCGCGAATTTCTGTCCGATTACATGAAATACCGGGGTTTCCCTTTTGAGATCAATCCTCTAGATCCCACTGATCAACCGGACGCCTATTCCACGTCAGACCAGTGAATGCACCTCGCAGGTCGTCGGGGTTGTGAGGAACGGAGGTGCCGAATCGTTCGGTGGGCCACTGCAAAATGACGGTTCCCGTATTCGACATGAAGTGAGTCATCACAAGAGTGCCGGAGATGTTGTGCGCAAGCGTCGATGCCAGCAGGCGCAGTAGGGCTCCGTGGGCGACGATCACACCCACGCCGTCCGGATCTTCCTCAAGTACGAGGCCAGCCACTTCGGCGATAACAGGCAACGCACGCGCAAGTGCGTCCTCCCCCGTTTCACCGCCAGACATACGAATGTGAGTTGCACCGTGCGACCAGTTTCCCGTTCCTTCAACGTAAACGGAGTCTGAGAACGGGTCAGCGTTCATCTCAACGTCACCTGAGCGTAATTCACGAATTCCTGGTCTGACCAGCGGAGTCAGGGCGTACTTAGCGCATAGGGGTGCGCAGGTTTGACGAGTGCGGAAAAGAGGTGAAACAGCAACCACTGTTGGAGCCTGCCCGACTTCAGATTCCCAGCGCGAAGCAAGATCGGCGGCTTGAGCCAACCCACCGGCGGTTAACGGTAGTCCAGGCCTGGAGGTGTCAAGAGCGTGTGCTTCATTGGCGTAGGTCTGTCCGTGACGCACGAGGACGATTTTCACCTGTGTGTTTCCGTTTCTTCTTCATGCCCTGGTGTGCAAGGCAGTATTCAGTTCCAAAAGTAGGTATCCATCAATGCGCGCGCTTTGCGCGATCGACGAAGCCATTCTTCTTCCAGCTCAAACTCGCTTGTCACACCATATCCAAGAACGCGTGCCAGCGGGATAAGGTCCTTGAAGTCTCTGGGAACGGTATCGAGTTTAACTCCCGACATTCGCCCGGTTGTCAGCACGTTCGCCGCCCGGATTTGTGATGCGAGGCTCCATGCATTTTCCAACGTCTTCGCATCATCAGGAGCAATCCATCCCGAACGAGTTAATGCGTGGAGTGCATCAATCGTTGACGAGGTGCGTAAAGAGTCATCGGCATGAGCATGTTTCAGCTGAAGAAGCTGAACAATCCACTCGACGTCTGACAGGCCACCCGGCCCCAATTTCACGTGACGCGCGGGTTCGATGCCACGAGGCAGGCGTTCGCTTTCCATTCTTGCTTTGAGCAGACGAATGTCTCTGATCTGGGCCTCGTCAATCGCGCTACCATAGCGCACGCGGTCGATTAACTCCCCCATCGAAAGCATCAGATCATCGGGGCCGGCGAATACGCGCGCCCGAAGGAGCGCTTGGCGTTCCCAGGTCGATGCCCACTTGTCGTAATACTCCGCGTACGATTCGACGGTTCTGGACATCGGTCCGTTGCGTCCTTCTGGGCGTAGGTCTAGGTCAACGCTGACACTCATCTGCGCTGTGACCGTCCCCAGCAATGCTTTCACGCGGTTGATGATTGCCGTTGCAGCGTTCGCAGCGTCGCTATCGCTCACACCATTGGCCGCGCGATGAAAAGCCATGACATCAGCGTCGGAGGCATAGTTTGATTCGCGTCCACCGTAACGTCCCATCGCCACGAACCCAACGTCGACGCGGTGACCGTTCTTGAGTTCTTCTTCGCGCGTTGCAATCGCTAATGCGCCGACAACTGCTGCGTCCGTAGCATCGGAGATTGCCTGCCGCCTGGCTCCGATTCCAGCCACCAAATCGCTCATCGCAGCACGAGTAAGTTCACGCGAACGCATGGCCCGCACGCGATATGCGGCCTTATCCGAATCTCCGTGGCGGTCAATCAACGAGGCCGCCTCGACTTTCAAAGCCTCAGCTTCACGAGGGGCGAGGTCTTTATCAAGATCCAGCCAGGCGACTGCTTCAGGGCGATGTGACAGAGCCTCAGCGATCCACTTCGAGTTCGGGAGCATCTCGCAGAGCCTGGATGCGGCAACTCCGGAATCACGCAGGAGAGCCAAATACCAGTGAGAATCACCGATTTGCTCCGATAGAGCTCTAAAGTTCAGCAGACCAAGGTCTGGATCTGCACCGTTGGAAAGCCACGAAATAAAAACGGGCAGAAGATGACGCTGGATCTTCGCACGCCTGCTTGTGCCCTGCGAGAGCGCCGTAATGTGGGCAAGAGCTCCTCGCGGATCGCGATAGCCGATGGCGTGAAGACGAGCCTGAGCACCATCGGAGTCCAGCGTAGCTTCATCTGGGCTCAGGCCCGCAGTTGCCTGAACAATCGGACGATAGAACACGTCCTCATGGAGCATTCGAACGCGATCTCGGATGCGTTTCAGTTCCTTCGCCAGAGCCTCGGAACTACCGCAATGCTCAAGATCAACTCCCCTGCCCACCGCTCGAAGTTCGTTCGCTGACGTAGGGATCAGGTGGGTGCGACGCATGCGTTGAAGCTGAATACGGTGTTCAACAGCACGCAGAAAGCAGTAGCATTCACGCAGTTCTTGAGCATCACTACGCGCCACATAACCACCGTCGCCAAGGCGAGACAGCGCATCCAACGTTGATCTGACGTGAAGCGAATCATCGGTACGACCGTGGACCAGTTGCAACAGTTGCACGGTGAACTCGACATCACGCAGGCCACCTCGCCCGAGCTTCAGTTCACGGTCAGCTTCACGACGGGGAATCGTGTTTTCAACGCGACGTCGCATTGCTCGAGCATTTTCAACAAAGCCATCACGCCCCGTAGCATTCCAAATGTACGGGGAAGCAACACGGAAAAAGGCCTGACCAAGCTCCGTATCACCAGCTGCCGGGCGAGCTTTAAGAAGAGCCTGGAACTCCCACGTTTCAGCCCACTTATCCCAATACTGTTTGAACGAGTCAAGTGTTCGCACAAGCGCGCCATGACGCCCCTCGGGACGCAGATTCGCATCCACGCTCCAGAGTGGCTGTTCATTACCCGGACCTGAGCATGCCTGAGCCGAAAGCGCCGCCATGCGCGTACCCAGTTCGATGGCACTACGCTCATCAACACCCTCAGCCGGGGCAACAACGTACATTACGTCAACGTCGGAAATGTAGTTGAGTTCTTGAGCGCCCGTTTTTCCCATCGCAATAATCGAAAGACGAGCATTGCCCTGCGGATCAATATCTCGTCGTGCCAGTGCGAGGGCAGCTTCGAGTGCAGCGTCAGCAAGCGCTGCAAGGCGCACACCGACTTCCGGCATATATTCGGGCGGGTTCGGGTGCGTAGCATCGTCAGCAACGAGGTCCAACAAAACTCTGCGATACGCACTACGCAGATCGTCGCCATTGTAGCCGGGACCCGCAACGGGCGTCTTCGACGCTGGATCAGCCCCCACTGCGTGAAGGAGCTCCGTCAACGGTTCGCCGGGTTCAACAAGCAAGCCATCAATGCGTGAAGGGTCAGAAATCAGGTAATCGCCCCACCAGGAAGATGCACCAAAAACCGCGACCAGGCGCCGAAGCCCATCGCCCCCTTGTTCAGCGACTGTGGCTAATTGAGTGGGGGCGGCCTCGTGAAAACGCAGGCAGCTTACCAACGCGGAATCTGGATCGGCGCAGGCGTTGAACAGCGGTAGCCACTCGCCTAGCTCGCCGGGCAGGTCAGCGAAAAATGACGCTGCTCGCACCGGATCCAAGAAACCGCTACCGCGGAGGTCCTTAGGGGCGACCTCCATCAGTAGACCTTCAGGAACTGGCGAATCTCCTGAGGCGTCACCTGCTGGCGGTACTCACGCCATTCCTTTTCCTTGTTGCGCACAACGTAGTCGAAGACCTCTTCACCAAGAGCATCGGCAACCAAGTCAGATTCACGCATCAAACGAACCGCGGAAGCCAATGAGGTCGGCAGAGCCTCGATCCCCATCACCTGACGTTCGCGATCCGTCAGATCCCACACATTGTCCTCAGCTTCGTCGACAAGTTCGAGACGACGTTCAATGCCGTCAAGACCTGCAGTGATCAGAACGGCGAGTGCAAGATAGGGGTTCGCAGCCGGATCCAAGGCACGGTATTCAATGCGCGCTGCCGTACGCTTTTCAGGCTTGTACAGCGGGACTCGAACCAACGCGGAGCGATTGTTATGACCCCAGCACACGTAAGACGGAGCCTCGCCCCCACCCCAGAGGCGCTTATAGGAGTTCACGTGCTGATTGGTGACAGCAGCGATCTCGCAAGCATGTTCCAAGAGCCCAGCAATGAAGTGGCGTCCCGTGCGTGACAGCTGATACTCACCTGACGGATCGTAGAAAGCGTTTTCTTCACCTTCGAGCAGCGAAAGGTGCGTATGCATACCCGAACCCGGGTGGTCAATGAAGGGCTTGGGCATAAACAGTGCGGCGAGGTTCTCGCGCAACGCGACCTCTTCGATGACGGTTCGAGCGGTCATGATGTTGTCGGCAGCACTCACCGCATCGACTGCACGCAGGTCGATTTCGTTTTGACCGGGGCCACCTTCGTGGTGGGAGAACTCGACCGCAATGCCCATATCTTCAAGCATGCGAACCGCGCGACGACGGAAATCATTCGAATGCCCACGCGCAACATGATCGAAATAACCCGCAGAATCAACAGGCTTCAAGTTGTCGACACTGATCGGCTGTTGGAGCAGATAGAACTCAATCTCAGGGTGAACCATCACAGTGAAGCCGCGCTCTTGGGCTCGTTCAACAACGCGTTCCAACACGCCGCGCGGGTCGCTACGTGAAGCCTGACCATCGGGGGTCAACACGTCGCAGAACATTCGAGCAACGGGATCTTCTTCCCCTCGCCACGGCAACATCTGGAACGTCGAAGCATCCGGACGCAATAACATGTCGGACTCGTGTACGCGGGTCATGCCCTCAATCGCCGAACCGTCGAAACCGATACCCTCAGTAAAGGCATCTTCCAACTCGCCCGGATCAATTGCTACAGACTTCAAGACACCAGCGACGTCTGTAAACCACAGGCGAATAAAGCGAATGTCGCGGGCAGCAACCTCGCGCAGAACCTTTTCCTGGATGGGGTCCATGAGTCTCTTCTTTCAATCGGGGGCGACGGTGAGGGGTGATAGCTAAGAACACGTGGTCCACACCGGACAGTTTTACTTGTTCGGGTTAAAACCCTTCGCAATGGAATCCAGAGCAGCCGTCAGTTCGGTGGGAACAACCCACACCTTCGACGAATCCCCCTTGGCAAGTTCCGGAAGCATCTGCAAGTACTGGTAGCTCAGCAGATCGGGCGTTGGATTGCCCTCGTGGATCGACTGGAAGACGGTACCGATAGCCTCTGCTTGACCGCGGGCGCGAGTGACAGCCGCCTGAGCTTGTCCTTCAGCCTTCAAGATGGCGGACTGCTTTTCACCCTCAGCCTGAAGGATCTGCGACTGACGGACACCTTCGGCAGTCAGAATCGCTGCACGCTTATCACGTTCGGCTCGCAACTGCTGTTCCATTGCCTGCTGAATCGACGGTGGCGGATCAATTGCCTTCAGCTCAACGCGATTCACGCGGATACCCCAGCGTCCTGTTGCTTCATCAAGAACACCACGAAGCTGAGTGTTGATCGAGTCGCGACTCGTCAGCGTCTGCTCGAGGTCGAGCGAGCCAATGACATTACGGAGCGTCGTCACCGTCAGCTGTTCGATTGCCTGAATGAAGTTCGCAATCTCGTAGGTCGCGTGCATTGGATCCGTAACCTGGTAGTAAATCACCGAGTCGATGGAAACCACGACGTTATCGGCGGTAATCACCGGCTGTGGAGGAAAGCTGGTGACCTGTTCACGCAGGTCAACGCGTGCTGCAATACGGTCAAAGAACGGAATCAGCACATGCAAACCACCGTACATCACCGTGTGAAAACGACCGAGGCGCTCGATCACCAACGCGCGAGGCTGGGGAACAATCTGGACGCTCTTGGCAAGGATGACTACAACAAGGATCAGCAGGAGCCCAGCAACGAAGGGACCAATACTAATGTCCACGGCGACACTCAACCTTTCTGTTCTTCGAATGATTTACTACGGTTCTCGACGGAGGTAACAACCGCCGTAGCACCGTCGATCTCGCACACATACGCATGTTCGCCCACAAGAAGGGGCTTTTCGTCGATTGTGCGGGCAGACCAGACTTCGCCTTCAAGTTTCACGCGACCACTGCTGGCGTTCACGGTTTCAATCACATCGACCTGTCGCCCAATCAAGGCGTGCACATTGGTTTTCACGTTCGTTTGCGACCAGAGCATACGCATTTTCAGCCACGGACGAAGCGCACAAAGAAAGACCAGCGAGCAGACCACAAAAACGCCGACTTCGGGCCAGAGCCCAGGAACAACAAGAGAGGTTAACGCCGCTGCCAAAGCACCGATGGCGAGCATGAGGAACACAAGGTCAACCGTTGCCATCTCAATCAGTCCAAGAACGATGGCAACAATCACCCACCACAAAGCGTGCGTCATACACACTCCCCTTCACTCGACGTGTCCACGGTGATACCTATTAAGAGACTTACCTGACGGCGCGAGCCCACCAGCGTCCGTTGTCGTTACCGGCACTCAGAGGCAGACAATACGTCGCTGACAGATTCACTCCGGTAATGATGGAATCAATTGCGCCCGACTGGACGACCTTTGCTCCATCCATCAAGACCGCGTGCGTCATTCCGCTGGGAATTTCTTCCACCTGGTGTGTAACCAAAATGACCTGCGGAGCATGCGGACCGGAAATGATCTCTTCAAGAGCTCCGATTAATAGTTCGCGGGCGCCAAGATCCAAGCCAGCGGTAGGCTCATCAAGAATCAGGATCTCCGGGTCTGTCATCAGGCTTCGAGCAAGCAACACGCGTTGCGCTTCGCCCTCAGAGAGAGTTCCAAACTGACGATCCGCCAAATGGTCAATACCGAACGCGACAAGCAGATTGTCGCAACGCGCATCATCTTGAGCTTCGTATTCTTCGTCGCGATGAATTGCGATACCCCACGCTGCCGTGCGAACAAGGTCGCGAACAGTTTGGTGTGCACGAATGGAGGAGGCAAGAGACTTCGAAACAAGTGCAACGCGGGAAGCAAGTTCTTGACGGTCGAGAGCAGAAACGTCTTCGCCATCAAGTTTCACCCCGCCCTGCGCCAATGCTTCACGACCGGCTAGCGCTCGGATAAGAGTTGTCTTACCCGCGCCATTCGGGCCAAGAATCACCCAATGCTGGCCGTGTTCGGTGCTAAAAGACACCGAATCAAGCATCGCAGTTCCACGTTTCCTTACAGTTGCATCCACACATTCAAGGACATAAGTCATACCTATAAGCCTACCTTTGTCGCCGAAATATAATCGGCTGACTCACACCAGTGTGCGATACAGAGCCGCGGTCTTCTGGCCGATGGCATCCCAAGAGAAGTGGTCGCGAGCACGCGTCAGGCCTGCCACTCCCATCGTCTTGGCGCCCTGAGGGTTATCGAGGACTGCGATCAGGCGCTCGGCCATATCATGAACGAAGGTATCGGGCTTCAGAGGAGTGCCGGTGCCGTCATCCATTTGTTCGATCGGAACCAGATACCCGGTCTCGCCGTCGACGATGACATCGGGAATACCGCCCGTTGCCGTACCAACAACGGGCAGACTCAGCGCCATCGCTTCGAGGTTCACAATACCGAGTGGCTCGTAGACCGACGGGGTGATGAACACGGTCGATGCATCCAGAATTGCTGCAATGTCAGGTTGCGGGAGCATCTCAGAGATGAGGATGACGCCCTGACGCTTCGCCTGCAGATCCTTCACAAGCGCATCAACTTCGGCTGCAATCTGCGGAGTATCGGGAGCACCCGCACACAAAACAATCTGAACGTCATCGGGAAGCAGGTTCGCTGCGCGCAGAAAATGGGGCAGACCCTTTTGACGCGTAATGCGTCCAACGAACACAACGGTTCGCTTGGTCGGATCAATCGAATACGTCTTCAGAACGCGTTCTTGGTTCTCGCGTTCAGCGTCGGTAGACGGAGCACGCCACTTCGCCAGATCAATGCCGTTGTGAATGACGTGAACCTTCGCGTCGTCAATGTTCGGGTAGCAGCGCAGAATGTCGGCCTTCATACCGTTCGAAACTGCAACAATGCCGGCCGAGGCCTCGTACGACGTCTTCTCGATGTAGGAAGAAATGCGGTAGCCACCACCCAGCTGCTCGGCTTTCCAGGGGCGCAAGGGCTCCAGAGAGTGTGCTGAAATGACGTGCGGAATATCGTTAAGCAGAGCCGAAAGATGGCCGGCAAAGTTTGCGTACCAGGTGTGCGAGTGAACTAGGTCTGCGCCTTCGGTCTGGGCAGCGATGGAAAGATCTACGCCGAGCGTTTTCAGTGCCGCGTTCGCTCCTGCCAGTTCCGCTAGGTCAGCGTGGCCGACAACTCCAGTTTCGGCTCCTTCGGTTCCGGGTTCACGAGGCCCGTCAAACGCGTGAACGCGAACCTCGTCGAGGCGGGGACGCAGAACTTTAGCAAGTTCGGTAACGTGAACACCTGCACCTCCATAAACAAAGGGCGGATACTCGCGGGTCAGCAGGTCAACGCGCATGATGGTCCTTTCAGGGAAGGCACAAACTTCTTGGGCTAGCCTACCGCGAGCACAGAGCACTCACCGGCGAACCCCCACATGCGTGCACATAGTTGCGAATTCAATGACCATATGTGATGGGCGCCACACAGTGGAATGTGCGTGCAAGATCACACTGACTCTCATAGGCTTAGTCCATGGCCAAAAATCATGTTCTCGCAATTGTTCTTGCAGGTGGTGAGGGAAAGCGACTGATGCCGCTGACCGACGACCGCGCTAAGCCCGCTGTTCCCTTCGGCGGACACTATCGTTTGATCGACTTTGCTCTGTCCAACATCGTGAACTCCGGTTATCTGAAGATCATCGTGTTGACCCAGTACAAGTCCCACTCGCTTGACCGCCACGTCACCAAGACCTGGTACACGTCTCCTCTTCTCGGTAACTTCATCGCCCCTGTTCCGGCTCAGCAGCGTCGCGGGCCTCACTGGTACTTGGGTAGCGCTGACGCTATCTACCAGTCCCTGAACATCGTCGATGATGAGCAACCCGACTACATCGTCATCATTGGTGCCGACAACATCTACCGTATGGACTTCTCTCAGATGGTTCAGCACCACATCGATTCCGGACTCCCGGCCACGGTCGCAGGTATCCGTCAGCCGATCGAACTTGCTTCCGCTCTCGGCGTGATCGACTCGGCAGACGGCAAGATCAACCAGTTCCTCGAAAAGCCAAAGAACGCTGTCGGCCTTGCCGATGATCCCACCAAGGTGCTCGCTTCCATGGGCAACTACGTGTTCACCACGAAGGACCTGATCAAGGCTCTCCGCGAAGACGCACACAACCCCGAGTCCAAGCACGATATGGGTGGCAACATCATCCCGTGGTTCGTCGAGCGTGGCGAGTGCGGTGTATACGACTTCCAAGACAACGACGTCCCGGGTTCGACCGACCGCGACCGTAACTACTGGCGCGACGTTGGTACCCTCGACGCCTACTATGACGCCAACATGGACCTGATTTCAGTCCACCCCGTGTTCAACCTGTACAACCACAAGTGGCCGACGATGACGATGATCGACGGTTCCCTGCCACCGGCTAAATTCGTGTACGGCGAAGAGCACTCGCGAATGGGTCACGCGGTTGACTCCTTCGTCTCCCCCGGCGTCATCATTTCCGGTGGCGAGGTCTACCACTCGGTTATCTCCCCCGGTTGCTACATCCACTCCTGGGCTCAAGTCACTGACTCGGTTGTCATGGATGGCTGCCGTATTGGTCGCCATGCAGTGGTATCCAAGGCAATCCTCGACAAGAACGTTGTTCTTGAAGAAGGCGCTGTCATTGGTCTTGACCACACGCGCGACCGGGAACGTGGCTTCACGGTCACGGATTCCGGTATCACCGTTGTCCCCAAGGGAACGGTTGTTACCCGTTGAGTAATACACCCTGTTCTCTCCCGGACGCTTCGGCGTTCGGGAGAGACGCATTTTCACCCCTGCCTCGCCTGATCGTCACCGATGTTGATTCGACTTTGATCGCCCAAGAGGTCATCGAAGAGTTGGCGCATTTCGCTGGGACGCGCGGGCAGGTTGCTGACATCACCGCGAGGGCAATGAACGGCGAGATAGACTTCGCCGAATCTTTGCGCCTCCGTGTCTCCACCTTGGCGGGTGTTCCCGCTACGGTGTTCGACGAGGTTCTTCATTCGATCACTCCCACCCCCGGTGTTCGCGATCTGATTGATGCGGTTCATGCCCACGGCGGTTTTTTCGGTGTGGTCTCAGGTGGCTTCGAGGAAGTTGTTTCTCCTCTTTGTCACCAGCTGAACATCGATCATTACTTGGCTAACCGACTTGAGGTCACCAACGGCTTCTTGACGGGTAAGGTCCTGGGGGCAATCGTGACCGCGGACGCCAAGGTTCAGGCGTTGGAAGAGTGGCGTCTATTGCACGGACTGGATGTTAACCAGACAGTCGCCATCGGAGATGGAGCAAACGATATTCCAATGCTCCAACAGGCAGGTGTGGGAATCGCTTTCTGCGCGAAGCCCACAGTTCGTGAGCAAGTAAAGTATTCACTGAACGTTGCACAACTGGATCTCTTGATTGAGCCATTGGGACTATCTGGGGTTCCTCGCACCTAAGGCGCACACTGAGTACCAACAGATTCTCAATTGTCGGAGCTTCTGATTAAAGGCGTATCGGATCGGAAATGTTCATCCGATCTGATACGTTCACTCTTCGCCGCTTCCTGAGCAGGCACTTGATTCGCGAATACGGTGAAGCTGACCGTCCCAACCGTTCACCCATGATTGGGCAAGAGTCGCAAGATTGAGGGGGTAGACCTCACCGTTCAGCGCCCGTTGAGCAAGCTCATCTAGATCCCACCAGCGCTGTTCGTCAATCACGTCGCGTTCTAGGTCGGTCCACCCATCATCGTTCAGTGTGACACATTGAGTGTGAGCGATGAAGAACCACTCGTCCTGTTTGGCGGTGATGGATAAAAAGTCGAAGGTTGCTTCACGATAGATCACGGGGCCAACAAGAGTATCAGGTTCTAAGACAATCCCCGTTTCTTCAAAGAGCTCTCGACATGCTGCTTCTGCGGGATTCTCCCCCTCCATAATTCCGCCACCGATGGTGAACCACCACTGGCGTTCCGGCTGATCGCGATCATGTCCTTTGGCAAGGAGCAATCTGCCATTCTCATCAAAAAGGATCACGCGAGCCGCTTGTCGGTGCGGGTAGCCGTCTACATCCACAGGCCATTCGTTTTCATCAAGACCAGACATGGATTACCTCGCGTTATTCAATGTCGTCTGCGTCATCGCATTGAGGAAGAACTGACGATCTTGACTAACCTGAGCAACCAATTGTCGGTCGAGTTCGATGCGAGAATCATCGGCGCCCAAACGTTCTTGGAGCTTTTGATCAAGCCCCAGGGCGGCAAGATGAGAAAGGAATCGTCTCATTGCTTTTTGCGCGTCCTTGCCCGCAGGCTTCACCCAGTTCATTGCGGTTCTGCGACCGGCTTTCTCACTGACCATGACCACCTCGGCGGGAAGGACCCATCCGGCTTGAACGTAGGGAATGAGCCCTTCACGGACGGTCTTCAATTCGCGTCGTGAAATCCAGGTCAGCACAATCATCCAGCCAACGAACAGTGGAATCTCGACAAAAAGATAGTTGGTAATAAAACTGGCAGCTTCTGAGGTTCCCGCATAGTTCCACAATCCGTGAACGTACATTGCGATGGTTAATCCCAGAAGACTGACGATGGTACGGGGTAGCCAGGAGCGTATGCGAATCAGCGCAAAAGCGAGAGCAAGGCCGGTGAATGATGTGGCCATCGGGTGCAGGAATGGGCTGAAAACCCCACGAAGGATGACAGTGACGGTCAGGGCCGCTGATCCTTCTTGGCTTGCCTGCAGGAAGTATTGAATGTTCTCGATGAAAGCGAAGCCTGCGCCGGAAAAGCCGGCATAGACAATACCGTCAATCAGGGAGTGAATGGTGCTTCTACGGGCGAGGATGATGAACAGAACACCGAGTGCTTTGAGTGTTTCTTCGACCGGAGGAGCAACATATACGGCTGTCCACCGCATTGCTTCCATTTCGTCGCCAAGTACCAGCGTGGCGTTGAGGAGCAGTGCAGAGTTCAATACGGATGCCCCAACAATGGCGACGCCCGCACCCCAGACGAAAGCAACACTTTTCGTCCACAAGGGTTCTGGCTCGTGACGATCCAAGTGAATGAAGAACCCCAGAACAACGACCAGAGGGAAGGAAGCAAGGAATGCTAAGTAGGCGGTGGTTGATGCGTCGCTCAGCGAAATGTATCCGTAAATGCTCAGCGCGATACAGATCGCTGAGACAGTAATGATTGACGTTTCGAAACGCGGAAGGCGAAAATGTTGAGGCTGGGGTACGTTCCACATTGGCGCTGAATAATGCGTCGTCGGAGAAACCATGTTTGCTCTGGGCACGTCGGGGCGAATACGCGAAAGTCGGAACTGTTCTCCAGGACCGGATGATGCACTTTCGTATGTCACTGATTCTCCGTTAATTGCCTACGTAGACGCGGGGCTTCTCAGATATGGCCGTCGATCTTCTTCAGTGCACCGGCAGTAAATGCGATTCGCTGGCCGACGGTGAATAGAGAGGCGAAGGCGACCCAGATGAGGCCTGCGACTCCCCACCACTGTCCACATCCCCAGTCGGTCAAAGCAGCCCCGACGAGGACAACGATCAACCGATCTGTTCGTTCCGCGATACCAACTTTGGCCAGAACTCCGATGGATTCGGCTCGTGCTCGAGCGTAGGGAACGGCTCCGGTACCGACGATGGCGATGAGTCCTCCAACCAGTCCAACCGTGCGCGCGGTTGAGGGCTCCCATCCGAAGATCAACCACGCGCACACGGATGCGAATACTGCGCCGTCGGAAATACGGTCCAGCGTTGAGTCAAGGAAGGCGCCGAAGCGCGACCCGCCTGTCGTCATACGTGCCAGTGTGCCGTCAACTGAGTCTGCGAAAAGAACGAGGCCCAGCGCAATGCCACCTTGCCAGACGTAGCCGAATGGAATAGTCGTGCACGCGACACCAACGCTGGCAATTGTTCCGATGATCGTCACCGCATTCGCACTGACCCCAAGTTTGGCTAGGAGGCGTGCAAGCGGTGTAAAGATCGTCTTCGTCAGTGAACGACCGTGATTTCCAAGCATTAGGATTCCTTCGGCCAAGCGTCAGCGAGCATTTGGCGCGCATCTGATAAAAGCTGGGGAACAGCTTTCGTCTGAGCAATAATCGGCAGGAAGTTAGCATCCCCAAGCCAGCGCGGAACGATGTGTTGATGCAGGTGAGCAGCAATTCCCGCTCCAGCGACATCACCCTGATTCATCCCCAGGTTAAAGCCCTGCGGCCCACTGGTAGCGCGAAGAACTCGCATAGAGGTAGCCGCCAGCTCCCCCACTTCAATGCGTTCTTCATCGGTTAAATCCGTGTAGTCAGCGACGTGACGGTACGGACAGACCAGAAGGTGCCCAGAATTGTAAGGGAACAGGTTCATCAGCACGAACGCACGGCGACCGCGATAGACGATCAAGGCGTCTTCATCACTCTTCGATGGAGCTACGCAGAACGGGCAGGTGTGATCTGTTGAGTCTGATGGTTTGCCTTCGCCATTGATATATGCCATGCGGTACGGCGTCCAGAAACGTTTGAAGGCATCCGGAGTGCCCGCTATTTCACGGGAATCTTCAACCAGTGGCTCAACGTCACTCATGATGTTCAGTCCTGCTCGGCAAAAAGGTCCGAGTTATTGCGCTTACGGACGTGGTTCACGATACGCGCAACAGCATCGTCGATAGCCACGCCGTTGTCCTGCGAGCCGTCACGGAAACGGAAGGACACCGCACCGGCTTCAACATCTTCGCCACCAGCAATCAGGGTAAAGGGGACCTTTTCCTTCGATGCGTTTCGGATCTTCTTACCGAAACGATCGTCGGAGTGGTCAACCTCTACGCGGATGCCTTCGGCCTTGAGCTTGGCGGCGACCTGGTCGACATAGTCAGCAAACGCCTCGGCAACCGGGACAATCTTCACCTGGACTGGAGCAAGCCATGCTGGGAATGCACCCGCGTAGTGCTCGGTTAGAACACCGATGAAGCGTTCGACGGAGCCAAGCTTCGCCGAGTGAATCATGACCGGGCGCTGGCGTGAGCCGTCAGCAGCCGTGTATTCGAGGTCGAAACGCTCGGGCTGGTTGAAGTCGTACTGAATGGTCGACATCTGCCACGTACGGCCGATAGCATCCTTGACCTGCACGGAAACCTTCGGACCGTAGAATGCTGCGCCACCCGGATCTGGAACCAGTTGCAGACCGGTTGCCGAGCAGGCGTCTTCAAGAGCCTTCGTGGCGTTCGCCCAGTCTTCATCAGAACCGATGAACTTGTCCTTCTTCTTGCCGTCTTCGTCGCGCGTCGACAGTTCAAGGTAGAAGTCATTCAGGCCAAATGCTTCCAAGATGGACAGGAAGAAGTTGATCTGCGAGCGAATTTCTTCGCCTGCCTGCTCGGGCGTGCAGTACGTGTGCGAGTCATCCTGAGTGAAGCCACGCATACGGGTCAGGCCGTGGACAACACCGCTCTTCTCGTAGCGGTAATCGTGGCCCATCTCGAAGAATCGTGCGGGAAGTTCACGGTAGGACCGACCGCGTGAGCGGAAGATCAGGTTGTGCATCGGGCAGTTCATGGCCTTGAGGTAATACTCCTGGCCAGCCTTCGTGATGTTGCCTTCTTCGTCGCGTTCCTCGTCAACCTGCATGGGTGGGAACATCGTGTCCGCGTAGTACGGCAGGTGGCCGGAAGTGTGGAACAGACCGCCCTTAGAGATCTCGGGGGTGTGAACGAAGTCGAAGCCAAACTGCTCGTGGCGTTCGATCACATACTTCTCAATCTCGTGACGCAGGATGCCCCCCTTGGGGTGGAAGACGACAAGGCCGGGGCCAATTTCCTCCGGGAAGGAGAACAGATCAAGTTCTGCGCCCAGGCGACGGTGATCGCGACGTTCGGCTTCCTTGATACGCTCCTGGTAGGCGACGAGGTCGTCCTTCGAGGCCCACGCAGTGCCGTAGATACGCTGCAGGTGATCTCCGGACTGGTCGCCCTTCCAATAGGCGGCTGATGCCTTGGTGAGTGCAAAGCCGTTGCCGATCAGGCGGGTGTTCGGCAGGTGCGGTCCGCGACAGAGGTCTTTCCATGCAACGGTGCCGTCTCTGCGAACGTTGTCGTACATGGTGAGCTCGTGGCCACCGACCTCAACTGAAGCGCCTTCTGCACCCGAGCCCTTCGTGGTGACAAGTTCCAGCTTGTACGGCTGGTCTGCGAGCTCAACGCGCGCCTCGTCCTCAGAAATGACGCGACGGACGAACAACTGGCCTTCCTTCACGATGCGCTTCATCTTCTTTTCGAGTTCACGCATCAGTTCGGGGGTCACGGAATCGATATTGCCAAAGTCGTAATAGAAACCATCGGTAATGAACGGACCAATACCAAGGTTGACATCCGGGAAGGTGTCCTGAACTGCCTGAGCCAGCACGTGAGTGGCGCTGTGGCGAAGAATGTCCAAGCCAGCGGGCGAATCAATAGTGATTGCCTCGACCGTCATTCCCTCTTCAAATTCAGTGAACAGGTCGCGAGGAGTGCCGTCAATCATGAGGGCAACGACCTCACGACGCTGCTCATACCAAGTAGTACCCGTGGTTCCACTTTCCACGGTCTGCTTCTCTTGGTCAATGACGAGGTCGATGCTGGACACGAATGTCTCCTTGATCAAACGATGAATATACCGCTGACAGTCTACTCGCCCGATCACCTCATCACCGCACCCGAACACCTCAGTGAACCGACCAACGGACAAATCTCGACGGAAATGTGTACAACCGACGGAAACGAAAGAAGTGACTAACGGGAAACTCGACGCAACTTTCGCTTCGCATTCAGCAACGAACGCACCATGGTGTACTGCGGGCGCGACACCGGCAGATCCCAAGCGCCAGCAACATCCGTGTACGAAGTCGCGAAAGCAAGCTTGTAACGGCCAACGTGGAACAGCGTTGAATTACGCGGAGAATGAATGCCTCGAAGATCGAATCCTTTAAATCCTTCACTGCCAAGGAGGATTGCAACCTCAACGTCCAAGAGCGCAGGACTTCCCAAGCGGCGACCGTGATCCGAAGAAGCACCATACTCAGCTTGAGCATTCTTACCGTTAAGCAACACCAGATCCCAACAAAGGATCTCGTTGTCTTGCGTGCGAGCAGTGAACACGCGAGCGTGCTGCGACCCTAGGATGCGCAACAGCGACTGGTAATAGCCGATGGGGTGCGGACGGAATCCATCACGTTCAGCTGTTTGCTTCAGGACCTCGTAGTACGGTGAAAAATCAGCTGAGGCAGCCTCGGTTTCCTCGTGGATCTGAACGCCGGACTCATCGGCTTTCTTCGTTGAACGACGAAGCGTGCGCCTGCCATCAGAAGTCAATGATTCGAGCACTGCATCGCGATCCCCGCGTCCGGTTTCGATGATAACGGTGCGGTCATATGTCACGATCTGCAACGGTTCTTCTAAATCCTTGGCAGCAAACCACGAATGCAGACGAATGAAGACAATTCCGCGATCACGACTGCGAACAAACTTCAGTAGGTCCTTGCGCAGGCGTTCCTCGCGTTCAGGAGTAGCCTCACGAATCCAGACGGGACCTGATTTTGCCCACAAGTAGCGCAACGCGCGAAGCTTGTATTCAAACAGCGCGATGACGGCGATGCATTTGTCGTTCTCATACCAAGCAAGGCGACCAAGCTCCCCTGCCCAGAGAGGATGTCCTTGTGAAGCTGAAAACTCTTCCCACTGCTGCGACTGTTCGATAGGAAGTCCGCCCACGCCGGAAACAGCATGTTGCATGTCGCGTGCACTAATCGGTCGCAGACTCGTGGAAGTCATGTAAAGCCTTTCGTCTTTATTAATCCAGCACGTAGTCACTGGCTCAGAATGAACGGTCAGTCGGTCGAGGATAGTAGCGAGCAAATTTTCTCAAGTGGTTCAAACGTTGCAAGCGAACAATCATGTTCCGCTTTGCATTGTCCTCGTGCGGATTGATCAGCGGATCAAAGCGACGATGGTTCTTGATTAACGATTTCACACGCTTCTTCAAAGGTTCATCTCGCAAGTATCGCAACAGCAGTCGGTCTGGAACCATCGAATAGAGAATTTCACGCGAAATGCGCTTTTGTTCCATGCGCTGACCATCAATCAAATCGCCCACCATGACGAGCATCGGATTGGCTCCGCCTGCGGTCATGTACCAATTGTTGCGTCCAATTCGAGGATTCACTTCGAAGAATACGGCGCGGTTATCACGTGGATCGATCTTCACGTCAAAGTTGGCAAAACCGCGATATCCGGCACGTGTCAGCAGGCGTTCAGCTTGTTGCCACAGTTCAGGGAATTCTTCAGTGATCATGGCAACCGGATTACCGATCATGGTCGGTGCATGATCTTCAAGAAGTACTCGCGCCGAGCCGATCAACGTTACCTCGCCGTGGCTATCGACGTATGCGGTAATGGAACGCATCGCGGTGTTATCGCCAGGGATCAGTTCCTGGACAAGAAAAAGATCGCGGAATCCGGCTTCTCCGAGCATTCTCCACATCTGTGCCAATTCGGCCTCATCTTCGAGGAACCAAATCTTACGTTTGCCTTCAAAGTGCAGACGATCATAGGCATCTGCTCTGGCAGCCTTGGCAACAATCGGGAAGTCGAAGGGAATCGAAGGTGCAACCCACTGATCGGAATAGTCAGACATGTCGACACCGATACCTCGAGGGGCATCAATGCCAGCGTCTTCACATGCCTGCGCGAAAGCGACTTTGTCTGTAAGAACCTCAATCGTTTCCAGGGATGGGAACGGGAGCGCGTAGTATTCGCCGAGCTGGTCGTAGTTGCGAGCGATGAAGGTTGAATGCAGGTCGTGGTTTGCCATCAAAATCAATGCTTTATCAGCGTTTTCTTTGGCAATTGCACGAAGTTCGTGAAGAAGAACGTCGTCAGATGCGTCTGCTTCGATGTGATGAACGTCGAAGAAGTTCGAGCCTGTGATGGACACGGTGGGCTCATTTGATACGCACAGGCATCGACATCCAAAGGCCTCGTTGAAAGAGCGACCGATTCCGTAAACACCAAAATCGCCACCCAAGATCACGGGAAGAATCACTCGTGAGCGAGAAGAGACCATGAATTCAAACCACCTTTGTGTGTGCCCGATCAGCCTACCTGTTTTGCTCTTTCAAGGATATAAGGGGAAACCCTCATTACCGGGTGACCTGCCACGAGGAAACAAAAAACGCCTTTCCCACAGGAAAGACGAAATCATTGAGTGGGCGATACTGGGATCGAACCAGTGACCTCTTCCGTGTGAAGGAAGCGCGCTACCCCTGCGCCAATCGCCCGAGGTGGGTACGGGATTCGAACCCGTGTATACGGCTTTGCAGGCCGCTGCCTCGCCTCTCGGCCAACCCACCACGCTTTACCCATCGGAAAGGTTGAATCCGGGGCTCAACGAGCGGATGACGGGACTCGAACCCGCGACCCTCACCTTGGCAAGGTGATGCTCTACCAACTGAGCCACATCCGCGAACTTGTCCCAACTGATCTGGAACTGGGATTTACCCGCCGTGTCCCAAAAAAGAACTGAGAGACAATGAGTGGGCGATACTGGGATCGAACCAGTGACCTCTTCCGTGTCAGGGAAGCGCGCTCCCGCTGCGCCAATCGCCCGAGCGGATGACGGGACTCGAACCCGCGACCCTCACCTTGGCAAGGTGATGCTCTACCAACTGAGCCACATCCGCGTATCTCTTCGAACACTCACGCGTTCATTTCGAACAGGGAAAACACTAACAGGGAATCACAGAAAAAGCGAAATCAAACGAACGTTGCGCGCATCACAGCCACTGTTTTCCGCACTATTTTGCGAAAAGATTACTCAGAGCCTCGGTGAGTGTACACGCTTCCTTGCGCGACGCACCAAGCGATACACCCACGGACGAACGATAATCTCGTAGGGCGATGGCGTGGAAGTAACAGTTTTCGCGAACTTCGTCTTGAACTCGGTCAAGCCCTTCAGCCCGCAGACAGATCCGACCCTATTCCCATGAGGTCACATTCAGTAACACCCACTCGCGGAAGCTGACAGCATTCAAAGAAGACAAGATGGTCTGTCGCACGAAGAGGCATTGCTTGAATTTCAGAAGCTGCGTAGTAGCGCCACGCTCGTTTGCCTAAGATACACACGAAGATACACACGATGGACCACGCAACGAGTTCCCCATCGATACGCCCCGCAAAGAAGTGGCCAGCATCTTTTCAGAATGTGCGTGTTTTTACTCTATAAGTTAGCGAACTACTACCGGATGCGATGCGTTAAGAAAAACAACGTCATTGCTCAGTGTGACGTGGATCGTGGCGGGTCATTTTCGCGGTGGACGGCGCGCCCAGCAAAAGGGTTTGCTTTAACTCACTTAGCCTAAGTGCGTGGATAATCGCGCTGACATGGAAGAGTTCGCTGAATCGTTGGCAACTCTGCGTAGCGCTATCGATAGTCCTCTTCTGGAGTTCGAAGAAGTTCCCCCACCTTCACGAATGGCGCCTTTCACCGCAGCTCTTGTCATGCGAACGGTGGCCAACGATGGCAGAGAACCTCTTGCTCAGGGACGTTTTGTCATCCTGCATGATCCCGACGAGCAAGCTGGCTGGAATGGAACATACCGCCTGGTGGCGCAGTTGCGTTCGCAAGTTGACCCTGAAATGGGGCATGACCCGTTGCTCACCGAAGCTCTCTGGGCCTGGACAGATGATTGCCTGCTTGAAGAAGGAGCGGCGTATCACGACCTGACGGGAACAGTCACCCGGGAGTTTTCAGAATCATTTGGTGGTCTTTCATTGCGAGGCTCCACTCTCAACGTCGAAATCCGAGCCTCGTGGACGCCTTCGACTACTGACTTGGGAGCTCACCTGCGAGCTTGGACAGATCTGATGCTTCGTACCAGTGGTGTGGCATCCCAGCGATTCCTTGAGGGAGTCTAAGAGTGCACATTCACCACACCGGCGGTTTACCTGACGGCGATACTGATTCTCCGGAGCTGATCGTTACCCCGCGCGAAGGCGTGCCCAGTGTCATCGATACTGCTGATGCGCTTAATCACGCTAGGCGCAACCTAGAGCAAGGACTCACTCCCATCGCGCTGGATGTTGAGCGCGCCCAGGGCTTCCGTTACGGCAACGACCCGTACTTGGTTCAGATTCGACGCGAAGATGTTGGTACCTTCCTGATCGATACAGCCGCATTGCCTGACCTGTCGTCGCTTCAAGCGGGCGTGAACGACGTATGGCTTTTGCACGATGCGTTGCAGGATCTGCCGAATTTACGACAGGTGGGGCTCAATCCCCCGTCGTTGTTTGATACTGAGGTCGGCGCGCGTCTTCTGGGGTTAAAGAAGTTCGGTCTTGCTGCCGTATGCGAGCAGGTGCTCGGTCTGGGCCTCGTGAAAGACCACCAGGCATCTAACTGGTCGGTTCGTCCGCTATCGAAGGACTGGCTTCGCTACGCGGCCCTCGATGTCGAATTGTTGACGGAACTTTACCGTCGCTTGTCCATCCAGCTGAACAACGCGGGTCGCTGGGAGTGGATGGAAGAAGAATGCGACTACTTGGCTCACCTAGATCCGCCTGCGCCCAAGAAGGACCGCTGGCGAAATCTGCCCGGCGCGGGAAAGATACGAGACCGGCGCAACCTGGGAGTCCTCAAGGCTTTGTGGGAGGCGCGCGAAGAAATCGCTCAGGAACTTGATAAGGCACCCGGTCGTTTGGTGCGCAATGCTGCTCTGGTGCAGGCTGCGCTGAATCCTCCGCGGAATAAACGCATGTTGCTGTCGATTTCTGAGTTTCGCTCCCCTGTTGCCAGGCAATACGCTGACCGTTGGTTACGCGCGATCCGACTGGCCGAAACGGCAAATGAGGACGAATTGCCACCGCTACGTCTTCCTCATCGTCCAGGTTCAGTTCCCGAAGCGCGAAACTGGGGTCGTATCGATCCTGACGCTGCAGCGCGATTGGTGGCTGTTCGCGGGGCAATGACCGAGCTTTCTGAAGAAATCGGTATTGCTCCCGAGGTCATTCTTGAACCTCGTATTCAGCGTTATTTGGCGTGGGCGCCTCTTGATCCGAAGCGTCCCAGCGGCGACGAGATTGAACAGAGGATGTTTGACAAGGGTGCTAGGGATTGGCAGATGGACCTTTGTCTTGACCCGATCGCGGATGTCTTGGAGTGATTCTTTAGGATTCAAGCTTCTCTTGAGAGGGTACGTGAAATACGTTCCGCAATCTGGTGAGCCGTCAAACCGCACCGTTCCAGCAGGGACTCACGCTCGGCGTGCTGCAGGAATACCTTCGCAACACCCAGCGTGATGACGGTAGTATCCACGGACTCGTTGGCAAGAAGATCGCGCACTCCCCAACCAAAACCGCCGTCAACGATGCCGTCTTCCAGAGTCACCACATGTTGCGCCTGCTTGGCAAAACTGGCAAGTTCAGAGTTGATCGGTAGAAGCCACACAGGATCCACAACACGAACACGCTTACCCTGTCCAGTCAGAATGCGTGCTGTTTCAAGACCCTCGGGACCAAAAGCGCCCGCTACTACGAGGAGCACATCAACATCGTCAGTGTCGGGTTCAAAGAGAACATCCACACCGTTCACTGAGCGAATTGCGTTCATCGGCGCTGGTAGAGAGCCCTTACGATAGCGGAGAACGGTCGGCCGATCCTTCACTCCCACCGCGCGACGCAAGCTGGTGCGAAGAGTTGCCTCATCACGCGGGGCAGCGAGCTCAAGTGAGGGGATGATCGAGCACATCGCGATATCCCAGACACCATTGTGCGAGGCGCCATCCGTGCCGGTGATACCTGCACGGTCAAGAACAACCGTCACGCCAGCCTTGTGCAATGCCACGTCCATTAACAGCTGGTCAAAAGCACGATTAAGGAAGGTTGCGTACAGCGCAACAACCGGATGAGCGCCCGCATAGGCCATGCCAGCAGCGCTGGCAATCGCTTCCTGTTCAGCAATACCCACATCGACAACGCGGTCCGGGAATTCCTCGTGGAATGGTTTCAAACCGACGGGAGCCATCATCGCTGCGGTGACACCGACAACGGTGTCGTCTTCACGCGCAATTTTGACGATCTCGTCGGCAAATACGCTGGTCCAGCCGAAACGTGCCGGAGCAACGGGGAGTCCCGTTTCGGGGTGAATCGGCCCAACGGCGTGGAAGCGATCAGCGATGTCTTCTTCGGCGGGAGTAAAACCGCGTCCCTTTTGGGTGATGACGTGGACAAGAACTGGATGCTTCGAAGTCCGCGCACGCTGTAGTGTGGTTTCAAGCTCGGTCTCATTGTGTCCGTTGACGGGACCTAAGTATTTGAAGCCCAGGTCTTCGAACATTGCCTGAGGAGCAATAACGTCTTTGATGCCGGTCTTCAGACCGTGTAGCGCGTCGTATGCCGCTTTACCAGGATCCCCCAGAGCAAGCAGATGACGCTTACCCCAAGCAAGAGCACGTTCGTAGCCTTCCGAGGTGCGAAGCGCGTCGAGATGATGGGCAACACCGCCGATTGTTGGCGCGTAGGAACGTCCATTGTCGTTGACGACTACGACAACACGACGATCAGTTGATTCGGCGATGGTGTTCAACGCTTCCCAAGCCATACCACCGGTCAGGGCACCGTCACCGATGATGGCGACCGTTGATGATGCGTCGCCCCGGCGTTTCTTCTCGCGGGAAATACCATCGGCCCATGCCAGTGAGCTTGAAGCGTGCGACGACTCAATAACATCGTGATCTGATTCTGAGCGGGAGGGATAGCCAGACAGTCCACCTTCTTGGCGCAGGCCGGAAAAGTCCTGGCGACCCGTCAGAAGCTTGTGGACGTACGCCTGGTGGCCGGTGTCAAAAAGAATCGTGTCTTTGGGTGAACGAAATACTCGGTGCAGGGCAATCGTCAGTTCAACAACGCCCAAATTGGGACCCAGGTGCCCACCGGTTTTCGACACGTTGGTGATCAGGAAGCTACGAATTTCCTTGGAAAGCTGAACAAGTTGAGCCTCTGAAAGGGTACGTAAATCCGACGGGGAATGGATGCTGGTGAGCAGTGGCATATCCGCGTCTGATGAAGTCATAGCCCTCATACTAGTTGCCACACATGTTCCTAGCGACCTTCGCCCTCGAAAAGCACATCGTGAGCGGGCTAACATAGAGCTAACATGCTTCCTTTAGTCAACCGAAATGCCTGTGTGCAAGGAGGAACAATGAGCGTTACCGTCGCCCCCTACGGTGAATGGACATCCCCAATTTCCGGCGATTCTTTTACTGCTCGGTCAGTCACTCTCTCGCAGGTTCGCGTTGACGGTTCTGCTACCTATTGGGTTGAAGGACATCCGAAAGAAAACGGACGAGGTACCCTGTTGCGTCGTACCGGTGCTGGCGTTACTTCAGAGGTCCTCCCCCTGATCGATGGTGCTCGCCTTCCCGATATTCGCACTCGCGTTCACGAATACGGTGGTCGTGCCTACGCGGTGCTCGATGGTTTCATCGTGTTCTCCGACGGCTTTGATAACCGCGTCTACCGTTTCGACACCAACGACCCACACCGTACGATTTCTCCGCTTACCACGCTGTCGAAGTCGCGCTACGGCGACTTCGAGATTGATGATGTTCGTGGCCTCGTCTATGCGGTCAGGGAAGATCACTCGGGCGACGGCGAACCGACAAACACGCTGGTCGCAATCCCGATCGACGGTAGTGCTGCACGCAACGACGCTGCGATCATCACGATCTTTGAAGGCACTGACTTTGTTGCTGCACCTGCAGTTTCTCCTGATGGCACGAAGCTTGCATGGCTGTCGTGGAACCACCCGCATATGCCGTGGACACAGAGCGCACTGCACGTGGGCGCACTCAATTTCGAAGGTCGTATTGAGGTTTCGAAGACGATCGTCGACAAGGAAGACGTGTGTGTCTACGAGCCTCGGTGGACTCTTGACGGTGACCTCATCCACGTCGATGACACGACCGGTTGGGCCAACCTGTACCGCACGGAAGGCTTTACGTGGAAGGATGACGAGCCCTCAGACGCGTGGACAACGCGCCTTCGCACTCGTGCCATGCACCCGGGAACTCAGGCGTTCTCGCACCCGCACTGGCAGCTCGGTCTGCACTCCTACGATAACTACGATAACGACCTGCTGATCTGCTCGTGGGCTGAGGACCTGACGTGGCACATCGGTACCGTGCGCGTCGACAACGGAATGGCTGAAGAATGGGCAACCGGCTGGTGGCCGATCGGTAACGTGGCATCCAACGATGGTCGCGTAGTCTTCCTTGCTGACTCCCCCACGCACACGCCGGCAATTATTCAGATCAAGGGTGGCGCCACGACGATTATTCGCCCGTCATCCGAAGCTGAAATCAGCCCGGAGCTGGTTTCTTCAGGGCAGATTATCTCCTGGCCGACCTCAGATGGCGAGACCGCGTACGGCTTCTACTACGCACCAAAGAACCCTGACTTTTCAGGCCCGAAGAATGCTCTTCCCCCGCTGATCGTCAATGTTCACGGTGGCCCGACTTCTTCGACCCGACCCGGCTTGTCGATTCCATTGCAGTACTGGACCAGCCGTGGTTTCGCTGTGCTCGACGTTAACTACCGTGGTTCAACCGGATTCGGTCGCGCATACCGCGAGCGTCTCAACGGTCACTGGGGCGTTATGGATGTGAATGACTGCGTTGATGGCGTGCGCTATCTGGTTGACCGAGGTTTCGTTGATCCGAAGCGCGTTGCTATCCGTGGCGGATCCGCCGGTGGCTTCACCACCTTGAACGCACTGGCAAACACCGATGTGTTCACCGCGGGAACGTCACTCTATGGCATCGCTGACCTGCGCCTTCTGTCTGCAGAAACCCACAAGTTCGAGTCTCGTTACAACGATCGCTTGATCGGTACTGAAGATCCGAACAGCGAACTGTGGGCCAAGCGCTCGCCGATTACTCACATTCACCAGATCAATGCTCCTCTTCTGCTGTTGCAAGGCGAAGATGACAAGGTGGTTCCGCCGTCACAGGCACGCCTCATGTTTGATGCACTGAAGGATCGTGGAAACGCTGTTGCGATGAAGATCTACCCGAATGAAGCTCACGGCTTCCGTCGCGCAGAGACGATTCGTGATGCGTGGAGCTCCGAGCTCGCGTTCTACGGGCGTGTCTGGGACATGGACGTCGACGTTGAATCCGATATCGATATCGCCAACCTCTGATGCGGGCTTCTGTTTCTTTCTTGGCACAACTGGGTGAAAAAGCCGGTCAGCACCGTTCTTTCGTCGGTCTATTAGCGGCGCTCGTCGGCATTATCGTCGGCGGCGCAGCGGTTCTTTTTAACCTGATGATTCAGGGGTGGACGTGGGTCACCACCGGTTACAGTGACTACTCAACGCATGCTGGCGACCCCCACGGAGTCTTCGGTTGGTCCCCCTGGGTGTTCTTGCTTCTGGCTCCCGTTGTCTCAGCGTTGATCTACGGGCCCCTGGTTCAGCGGTTCGCTCCCAGTGCACGAGGCCACGGTATTCCCGAAGTGATGCTGGCCGTTCGACGCAAGGGAGGCAAGATTCCCGGGCGCGTCGCAGTGGTGAAGCTGATTGCTTCTTCTTTGACGATTGGCGCCGGTGGTTCAGCGGGACGAGAAGGTCCGATTGTCCAGGTCGGAGCGTCGCTCGGTTCCTCGTTGGCGTCCTCTCTTCGTTTGCCTCCGCAACGCGTAGTTCTTTTAGCGTCCTGTGGCGCAGCGGGTGGCATCGCCGCAACTTTCCATGCTCCGCTTGCTGGCGCAGTCTTTGCTCTCGAAGTGATTCTGACGCAGTTCAGTGCCGAAACCTTCGGATATGTCGTTATTTCTTCAGTGATGGCATCCGTTGTTGCACGCACGTTGCAGGGTGACGAAACGATCGTGAATCTTGGTCATGATCTCTCCTTCTCGCATCTGACAGACATGTGGTGGGTTGCTCTCCTCGGTGTGATCGCCGGTCTTGCGGGTCTAGGTTTCTCGAAGCTCCTTTATTGGCTTGAAGATGTGATCGACGCTTTCTGGAAACGTCTGAGCCTTCCCGAATGGTCACGTCCGGCTGTTCTCGGCATCCTTTTGGGCGCGGGTATTGTGGCCTTCCCTCAGATGTTCGGCTCGGGATACCCGATCGAAGAAGACGCTCTAGCAGGCAAATACACGATTGGCTTCCTGCTGATTTTGATGGTGGGACGCGCCCTGTACACGTCCTACACGATCGGTATCGGTGGATCCGGTGGCGTTTTTGCCCCGACGCTTTTTATCGGCGCAATGGCCGGAGCCTCATTCGGGCAAATCCTTTCCCCCATTACTGACACTCCCGCCGGCGTCTTCGGTGTGATTGGTATGGGCGCGGCATTCGCTGGAGCGGCACGCGCTCCGATGACCGCCGTTTTGATCATCGTCGAAATGACGGGGCAGTATTCGCTGATTATGCCGATGATGCTTGCCGTCGTTCTGGCCACCGGCGTCTCGAGGTTCCTAACACGCGCCACCATCTACACCGAAAAACTTCGTCGTCGAGGCGACGTTCTGGATGACCCTGTGGATGCAACACTGCTCGGCGCTCACCCGGTTTCGCACTGGATGGAGGACGCTCCCGGTACTTTGGCACCCTCGACCACGCTCGATCAGGCGATTAAGAAGATGCGTGTCCTTGGTGCCCAGACTCTTCCCGTTGTCGACGATGCTGGAACCTACGTTGGGCTAGCAAGCGCCATTGATCTTGCTCTGGCGCGCCAAAGCGAAACAGATATGGCCTCGTCGCTGGATTCTTTGAAACTGCCCAACGTGCACGTCACGCCCACCGCACTACCGTCGAAGGTGCTCGAAGTACTGCAGACATCAGGTCTGCCGGGGATTCCCGTCGTCAATGATTCGTTGCATGTGGTGGGCTGGGTGTCCCAGCAGTCCCTGATTGAACGCCTCTATCGCGATCAGCGTCGCGCCATCGCAGCTCGCGCACAGTCGTCGTGGGGTTCGAGGTTCCAAGAGAAGCATTCACGCCGACACACGAGTTAACGAAGCGTAAGCGTAGAGTCTGGTATCACTCAGCGAAAACCCGACGTATACGGACGGATGAGTCGGTCTGTACGCCGGGTTTTGTCCCGCACAAGCGGTGGCGACCATCTATCTAGGACGTTTGTTGCCAAACGCCTCAAGCAACCTACCCGCAGGCGTCGGGCGGGCCACCCATACCTGCTGCTCGGTCTTGCTCTGGGTGGGGTTTACCAAGCCGGCTCGGTCACCCAAACCGCTGGTGAGCTCTTACCTCACCTTTTCACCCTTACCGCTTGCGCGGCGGTTTATTTTCTGTGGCACTATCCCTCGGGTCACCCCGGGTGGCTGTTAGCCATCACCCTGCCCTGTAGAGCCCGGACGTTCCTCGAGAACCGTGTGGTCCGCGCGGTCGCCCAACCGACTCATCCGCGCCCATAGTCTAACGCACCCGCTAGGCTTCACATATGTTCATCTGGTTACCCCCGTCCGAATCCAAAACAACACCAGCACACGGGCCTCGTTTTGACGTGACACAGCTTGCTCGCCCTGAGCTTGCATCCTGGCGCGAAAACTTGATCCACACTGTTCAGGCGCTCAGCGTTCGCGACGACGCTGCTCAGTTGTTCGGTCTTGGCCCGGCTTCAGCTGCGGATTTACAGGCGAATATCGACTTGTATTCTGCACCATGCGATGCGGCTGAAAACCTGTTTACAGGCGTTCTCTATGACGCGGTCTCATTCCCAACACTGCCGGAGCAGCATCATGCGGTCGCGCTTGAAACAACGCGTGTCTTCTCTGGGCTTTTTGGTGTGGTGAACCTCGACGATGTCCTGCCCAACCACCGTCTTGCGATGGGCACGAAACTGCCGGACATCGGCCCTTTGCCGACCTATTGGAAGAAGCCCCTTGATACATCGCTCAAAGCAGAAGCTGAAGGAGCTCCGATCGTTGATGCTCGTTCTGGCCCGTATCGTAGTGCCTGCCTCGCTCCTTGGGCGCATCGCATCGAGATCGGCGTGGTTCGTCAAGCGAAGGGGAAGCGTTCGGTGATTTCCCACGATGCGAAGCGGTGGCGAGGCCGTGCGTGCGCTCACCTCTACGCGTCAATTTCGGCTGATGCGGATTTCGACGCGATCGTCGAGGCTCTGTGTTCAGCCACTACCTTGGATCCGATCATGGATGCTCAGGGTGGTGCTCATGCGGTTATCGACGTGGAAGTACCTGAGGCGAAACCGACAAAGCAGGGCGGGTCACTCACTCACCTGGTGTTGGTCACCGACTGATCGGACTCGGGAGCAGATGCTGGCCGTCGTAGAGTGGCGCTGTCATACGATACGAGGCGACACACCCCGCCGCCGGGGCACGATCCCGAGCGATCGGCTTCAGGCTTGAGTCGTCCTCACAACGATCGCGCCGGTATCTTCGGTCCAGTAGAGCTGGTCTTCAGGGGTGAGGCGAATCTGTTCAAGTTCGGCCGGGGATAGCTCCGCTGCCATTCCAATGCCAACACCATTACGCACTTCGAAGATCGCGAGGGCACCGAGGTTTGCGCGAACACGTTCATACTCGCCCACGAGGTCTTCTGGAAGCGATTCAGCGAGCGCGCGACGCTTGGCGATCACATCGCGAAGCTCGTCGTCGCTTTCTTTCACGTCGGCAGCAAATTCCTGCTTGGTCTTTTCAATGTCGGCAGCGATCGCTTTCGCTTCGTCAATCATTGCTTGACGAGCATTCTTAGCCGCCTCAAGACGTTCTTCACCGTCGAGCTGTTCATTTTCCAAAGTGGACAAGCGCTTATCCATTTGAGCGATTTCATGTTCCATCGCGTTGATGTCGCGAAGAGGAACCTGATTGCCGTCGATTCGACTCTGTTGCTTAGCTCGTCTGGCGCTCACACGTTCGATCTCGTCCGCGCTACGTTGGACGTCTCGTTCAATATCTGCGATTGCTGCACCTTGGGTGACGGCTGCGCGCTTCAGGTCGTCGAGGCGTCCTGCGAGCTCGCGGACAACACCGTGCGCCGGATGGGAGTCACGGGCGTGTCGAAGCGCAGATTCGCGCTGGTCGAAGGATTTGAGTTCGAGCAGGCTGAGCTGGTTCAGGTATGTTGCTTTCACTTACGTCCTCCTAATGTTGGGCGATGGCTGGTCCACGGCTCCGTGATAATCGTAGAGACTTTTACTCTCACTTCCACATTTGCAGTTGATGCAGCCTGCACTAGCTTGCGTTTAAGGAGCGGGAGCCACGGCCATTCGGTGGCGTAGTGACTACCGCAAATCAGAGCAGGCGCCCCACCTTCAAGGTGTTCGGATGCCGGGTGATGACGCAGGTCAGCGGTTAAAAAGACGTCCGCTCCGCCTTCACGTGCTACCTCGAGGAAAGAGTCTCCCGCTCCCCCGGATACTGCGACGCGTTCGATGATTGTGCCGGGGTCTCCGGATCCGAAGATGCCGTGAGGTCCTGCGGGCAGGCACTCGGCAACCAGGTCAAGAAAGTCGCCTAAACGAGTGGGCGCAATCGAACCGATACGTCCGTGTCCAATGGGTCGCCCGGCCTGGTCGATTCCAGTGGGAACCAGCGGTGATGAAGAGGTGATTCCCACCAACTGTGCGAGTGCATCGCCGACGCCATCTGCGCTGATGTCAGCGTTTGTGTGCGCATTGAACAGGGCGATATCGTTTTTAATAAGGCGAGTGATGGACGCGCCCTTAGGGTCAGATGCCGGCAGGAAACTCGTTCCGCGAAGGTACAGCGGGTGGTGAGTGATAACGAGGCCGGCGTCCTCGTCGATCGCTTCATCAACGACGGCCGAAACGGGGTCGACGGCAAGCAGGATTGAGGTGACGTGAGCGGATGGGTCGCCTGCGATCAATCCGACTCGGTCCCATGACTCGGCACGGGAGGCGGGATACCACGCTTCCATCAGCGCCATGACATCTGAAATGGTCCATTGGTTACTCACGCTTTAAAGGATAGCCAATCGAAAGATGCTGGCGAGCGTGGATAAACGTGAGGAAACGCTGAAGAAATACGTGTTTTCAATGGTTTTTCGTTATCTGTCGAAGCCTCGTACCCCGCTTGGCGTGATCCTGCGGAAAAATGCATTACTTTCGAGAACGCGTGCGTAAAGGGCCATTTCGATTAAGAAACGAAAGGTCTGGCGTTCTATCATTCCTAGGTGCACGTCATCGACCTTATTGATGCGGGAACGTCGGACTACTTGGAAGTAGACCGACTGCAGCGTCAACTCCACGACCAAGCAGCCGCTGGTAACGGCGATTCGATCATTGTCACCCAATTCGCCCCCACCTGGACCGCTGGCCGCCACACGAAACCCGAAGATATTCCGGATTCCACTGTTCGGGTGATCCATGTGGACCGCGCCGGTTCCGCGACGTGGCACGGACCGGGACAGGTTGTTGTCTACCCAATTGTCAGGCTCAAGGAGCCCGTCGACCTGTACGCGTGGATCCGTAGCGTTGAAGCGGGTGTTATTGAAACAGTGCGCGAAGAATGGGGGCTGCCCGTTCACCGCATCGACGGACGCGCAGGAGTGTGGCTGACCGAAGAGGGACGTCGCGACCGCAAAATTTGCGCCATCGGACTGAAAGTTGCACGAGGCGCCACGTTGCACGGAGTCGCCCTGAACGTCGATATTGACCCGATAGAAGCGTTCGCGGGAATCATCCCGTGCGGGCTCTTCGACGCTGATGTTGCCTGCCTGTCGTGGGAAGGCGTGAACGTCCCATTGCGCACCGCTGCTGACGCACTTGTCTCGCACCTTATTTCTTCAATCCGCCCTCAGCTGGCTGACCCCAGCCAAGAGATCACCTATTCGAAGGGAAACGCCTGTGAGTACCTTGCCTGATCCCGAAGGACGCAAACTGCTTCGAGTGGAAGTTCGCAACTCGCAAACTCCTATCGAAAACAAGCCCGAGTGGATTCGCACGACGGCAAACACCGGCGCGAACTATCACGATATGCGTTCCATGTCGCACGCCAAGGGACTGCACACTGTCTGCGCTGAAGCAGGTTGCCCGAATATTTACGAGTGCTGGCAAGACCGTGAGGCGACTTTCCTTTTAGGTGGAGCACTCTGCACACGTCGGTGCGACTTCTGCGATATCGCGACCGGTAAGCCCACCGAATATGACCGGGACGAGCCTCGTCGAATCGCCGAGTCTGTTGGCGAACTCGAACTGCGCTACGCGACGATCACCGGCGTCACCCGCGACGATCTGCCCGACGGCGCGGCGTGGTTATACGCCGAAACCTGCCATTTGATCCACGAGAAGAGCCCATCAACCGGCGTTGAACTGCTGGTTGACGACTTCCGCGGTCAGGACGAGTCGATCGACATGGTCATTGAAGCCGGCCCGCAGGTGTTCGCGCACAACTTGGAGACGGTGCCTCGTATCTTTAAAAAGATCCGCCCCGCGTTCCGCTATGACCGTTCGCTTGCGATGATTCAGCGTGCACACAACGGTGGCATGGTAACGAAGTCGAACTTGATCCTCGGTATGGGTGAGACGCGTGAAGAAATCAGCGAAGCGATGCGCGACCTGCACGATTCGGGCTGTGATTTGCTGACCATCACGCAATATTTGCGTCCTTCTCCCCTGCATCACCCGATTGATCGCTGGATTCACCCCGAAGAATTCCTTGAGATCGCAGCAGAAGCTGAAGAATTAGGCTTCGCTGGCGTCATGGCTGGCCCGCTTGTGCGCTCGTCGTACCGCGCGGGATTGCTGTGGGCGAAAGGCATGCGCGCTCGCGGGTTTGAGATTCCTGAGCACTTGAAGCACCTGGATAATTCCGGTTCCACTCTGCAGGAAGCGGGTACAGTTCTGGCGAATATGCGTGAGCGTCGCGCACGTCGTCAGGCGCGTGAAGCCGCAACACTGCCCGGGGTTCCCGTTGCCTGAGGCCCCAGTGACTCCGGATTATTCACCGGCCCGAGTTTTGATGCGTGCTGGGCGTCAGCACCCGAACCGCATGTCGATCATTTGGCCGGACAACAGCGTGTGGACCGTCGCCGAAAGCGCCGACGCGGTGCGCCGTGTGGCAGCATATTTGCGCTCGCTCGACATTGGCGAGGGTGACCGTGTCGTGTTTGCTGGCCGTAACAACGCTTGGGTTTTTGTTCTGCACGTTGCGTGCTCGTGGCTTCACGCTGTGACCGTTCCACTTTCGGAACGCCTACCGTTTACCGTCACGCAGTCGATTGTGGATTCGCTCGATCCAGCTCTCGTTTTGATCGACGAGGTCGCGCCCGCGTTGCAGCGTTCGGTCAGTGTGGGCGCGGAGTTTATGACGGTCGACGCTTTTGCTTCGAGCGCGCTGGGCTCCACGCCGATCGAAGGTGAGCCTCTGGCCTGCGCACACGAAACGGGTGCGATTGTCTTTACTTCGGGGTCGACAGGACGTACCCGAGGAGTTGAACTCTCTCACGCCCACATGTGGTGGGGCTCGATGTGTTTCCGCGATGGCTTCGAATATCTACCGGCACGCGATGTCGTGGGTGTGTGCGCGCCAATTTCGCATATCGGCGGCTTCAATGGCACGTCGATGGATGTCTTCAGCCACGGTGGAACGATCATCGTTTTCCCGACGTTTAACCCGACTGGCATCCTGCGTGCGATCGAAAAGCACCGCATCTCGATGATGTTTGCTGTCCCAGTCATGTGCCACATGTTGCTCGATACGAATGAGTCCGTCGGCGCAGATATTTCATCATGGGAGCGCCCGCTGATCGGCGGAGATGCGATGGGGCCGGCTTTGGCTGAGCGTCTGCGCAGCGCCGGCTTGCGACCGATCCACGTGTGGGGAATGACGGAAACTTCCGGGGCGGGAATGATGACCTCCCCCGATGCCGACGCCCCGGCGGGAGCATTGGGCCAACCTTTCCCCTACGTGGATGCGCGTCTGATGAACGCTGACGGTCACCTCGCCGGCGTGGGCGAGTTGGGCGAAATCGAGGTACGAGGCCCAGGCGTTTCAACCTCCTTCGTGACCAACGGGGAACGAGGCCTCGCAAGCATGCATGACGATTGGCTACGCACAGGCGACCTCGCCACGCGCGATGAAAATGGCTGGTATCACATCGTTGGTCGTGCTTCGCGAATGATTAACACGGGTGGCGAGCTTGTGGCTCCCGGGCGCATCGAAGAACTGCTACGCGGACTACCCCATATCGCAAACGCCTGCGTTGTGGGTGTGAAGGATGATCGGTGGGGTCAGGTTGTTGCAGCGGCAATCGTTGCCGGACCGATTCCAGAAGAGTTGCTTGATGTCGCCGACTTCGATGCATTGGAGATCGCTGACCTGATTAGCGATCAGTGTGCGCCGTGGGAACGAGTACGCCGAGCAATCTGGGTTGATGCTCTCCCCCAACTGCCGAACGGGAAACCGGATATTCAGGCGACGCAACATCTTTTTGACTAAACGATTGCTTTGCTCTGCGCCTTTGCGGGGGCATCGTTGATCTGGTGATCGCGGCCTCGTACATGAGCGAAGAGGACGTGGGCACTCTCACTCCCTCAAAGACGGATGGGGACTGTCAACCCCGCTGACTCAATTGGTAAGGTAAGCCTTACTTAATTTATGAGGAGGATCTGGTGCACCGCATCGTCATCATTGGCTCAGGTTTTGCTGGACTTGAAGTCGCGAAGAAGCTGAAGCATGCGAACACTGAAATCACGATTCTAGCCAAGACCGGTCACCACTTATTCCAGCCCCTGCTCTATCAGGTCGCAACTGGCATCCTCTCCGAAGGCGACATTGCGCCAACGACGCGTGAGATCCTCAAAAAGCAGAAGAATGTTCGCGTTCTGCAGGCGCTCGTTGAAGACATCGACATTGAAAACAAAGTCGTTATTTGGCGTAATCACAATGAAGAGCAGACGACTCCCTACGACACGCTGATCCTTGCTGCCGGCGCTGGCCAGTCGTACTTCGGCAACGATCACTTCGCCGTGTTTGCTCCCGGCCTGAAGACAATCGACGACGCGCTCGAACTCCGTGCCCGCATCTTCGACTCGTTCGAGAAGGCTGAAATCGAATCCGATCACAACGAGATCGACCGTCTACTCACGTTCGTTGTTGTTGGCGCCGGTCCGACCGGTGTTGAGATGGCTGGTCAGATTCGCGAAATGGCATCACACACGCTGGCAAAGGAGTTCCGCGCAATCGATCCGACGAAGGCTCGCGTCATCCTCGTTGACGGTGCTGATCGTCCTCTCCCCGTGTTTGACGAGAAGCTCGGTGACGTGACGCGCCACGAGCTTGAAAAGCTCGGCGTCGAGGTGAAGACCCAAGCATTTGTCACTGACCTTGACCACGACACTGTCACTCTGAAGTTCAAGGACGGCTCAACCGAAACGATTCGTTCAAACTGCAAGGTGTGGGCTGCCGGCGTCCAGGCGTCCGAGCTTGGCGCTGTTCTTCGTGACAAGGCCGGTGCGGAGCTTGACCGTGCGGGTCGCGTCATTGTTGGAAAGAACCTCACTGTTCCCGGCCACCCGGAGATTTTTGTCCTCGGTGACATGATGAGCTTCCCGGACGTGCCCGGCGTTGCTCAGGGAGCTATCCAGTCTGCTCGCTATGCAGCAAAGATTGTGGCAGCGCGTCTTGCTGGCAAGCCGGAAACAACCGAGCCTTTCACGTACTTCGACAAGGGCTCAATGGCGACGATCGCCCGCTTCAAGGCGGTCGTGAAGATCGGCAAGATGCGCTTGACCGGCTTTATCGCTTGGGCGGCTTGGTGTTTCCTCCACCTGCTGTACATCGTTGGCTTCAAGTCGCAGATCGGCACCTTGGTTCACTGGTTCTTCTCATTCCTGTCGGGCGCACGTTCGCAACGCACGACCACAAACCAGCAGCTGGTTGGCCGCCTTGCTCTGGAACGTCTGGGCACCGGTTCGTCCGGCAAGCTCGTCGCCGGCGAGGATCCCGTTCAGGAGATCATCGATGATGAAGTGATCTCGTCACACAACGAAGAATCGACAAACTGACATCGCCCAATGCTTCTTTGGACTCCGCGCACAACCTCAGTAGTGCCGGGCAAGCCTTCCTCACCAACCGTGGACAGGCATTTCAACGTGTATGTGCAGTATGAGAGCCAAACGATGCAGGGTCTGAATGGTGATGGTTCGCGCTACGTGGAACCGAATGTGCCGTGGGTGTCTTATTTCCACGAGTCTTATTCGATTCATGCTTCCCCGTGGCAACACGCGTTCGGTTGGACGGAACCGGGCGACTCACATGGGTGTGTGAACACGCCAACGTCTGACGCGGAGTGGATTGACCATTGGGCTAACCTTGGCACCTCGGTGATGTCTCACTACGAGAAACGTCTGTCTCAAGACATCTTCACATAACAATCCCAGGAATGAACTGGATCCATTGGTTCACTCGGGGGCAGTTTGTAAGTGGTATACAGGCGATACCGAATACGCCTATATCCCTTTAACTTCGGATGAATCACCCCTTTCTTGGTAGGGTTATTGCTATGTTTCCATCGAATACAGGAAGAGCAATGAAGAATTGGTTGCGTGCCACAACTGCTTTCGCAGGCGCGGCAGCACTGACGTTTGGAGGCGCTGTTGCAGCTGTAGCAGCACCCAGTGTTGATGACGGTAGCAACGTCAAGACCTTCAATGTTACTTGGAGTGACGATGTCAAGCGGTACGACCCGGCGCTTGAAGGCACCAAAGTTGACATGTTGCTATACTGTGCGGTCTACGAATTCGAAGCCGGTAAGAAAACGGACAAATTTCTTGGCTACGAGTGGCCACTGCTCACACTCACCGTTGGTAAAGATGAGCAGATTCCGCTCAACGTGGATCCCTCCAAGTACGAGGGAGTTGACAAGATCGGCGTCGATGACTGCGACTATTATCGCGGCGGAAAGTGGGCAGACGGCCAGTTCTCTTTTTCAACCGGCTATAGTAATGGCGTGAAATCCCTGGCTATGGACCAGCAGGCCAATACCGATTTCAAGTTTAAGTTGACCGAAGGCGAGTGGGACGGAGAAACCTACCTTGGGGTAATCCCTGATGGCAAAGCTCCGAAAGTAAGCATCGGACTGAAGCTGACTAAGGAAGGTAAAACCACCGTTCATACACTTAAGAGCGGCGATCCTACGGTTAACAAGTATGTTTTCGCTGATGGAGCCAGCCATAAACCTTCCGCTGAACTAGATGCTGAGGGCGTAGAAGCCCCCTTTACTCGGGCATTCACCGGCAACGATTTGAATCTCTTCTCCGGTTACACGGGTCGTTATAAGAAATACGAATTAACTGCTTCCATTGACGATCCCGAGGAAGCTAAGCTTTTCCGTATTGAAAGCGTTGAGGGAAACGACTCCGATGGTTGGACAGTTAATCTAAGCTCTGTTGTCCGCAAGATTACCCCCGAGGCTCCGACCGTTGTAGATTCCGATAAGTGCGGAGTTGCTGGCACGGTCCAGGTTCCTGAGTCCAAGTACTTTGACTACGAACAGGTTCAGAAAGGCACCACTGTCTCGGTAGCGGCGCTACTGAAACAGGATTTCAAGGACAAGTTCGTGGTTGAGGGTGACACGAAGTGGGAGCTCAGCGTCGCTTCTAAGCCGTGCACACTCGATCCAGCTGAAGAGTTGGCAACCCCTGCCGCTCCGAAACTAATCAATCCTTCTGCTGACGATCCTTCTTCTTGCACCGTCGAACCGTACGTGACGATCCAAAAGACCGAGGGTGTGACTTACACCGTTACTTCGAACGGTGTTGAGCTGAAGGCTAACAAAGATGGCAACTACAACTACCCGTACAACTCGAAGGTAGAAGTTAAGGCCTCCGCTCTGGATGGTTACTTCTTCGCTGACGATGCTGTAGCCGAGTGGACCTGGGACAGCCACGATACTGCGATGGACCCAGCGTGTAAGGCCACGCCTAGCACCTCGAAGGTGGCAAAGCCTAAGAAGAAGCTGGCTAAAACTGGTGCTGAAGTTGCTTCCATAGTTGGCCTGTCTGCCGTGTTACTCCTTGCAGGTGGCGCGCTCGCCGCACGCAAGTTCATGTAACCAACGAGCAACACGCAACCTGCCCACAGGCGCAGTAGTTGCACAGAACCCCCGGAAGGCAACGAGATCACTCAGCTGCCTTCCGGGGGTTTGCTTTACCCATCTAGCCTAGGCTTATTCGCACTACTCATCGTCATCGTCGAGCTCAAGCTCCGGAGTTTCTGCACGAGCTTGCTCAAACACTTCTGCCGCAGCCGAGAGGTTGATGAAGCCGATAACAAGACCAACCGCGATGTCTGGCCAGGGGCTGAACCAGAACACCATGACAACGCCAGCGGCAAGGATCAAAAGGTTTGCGAGCACATCATTGCGGGCGGCCAGCCAGGCACCTCGCACTAACGCTGTATCGTGCTTACGCAGTTGCAGTAGTAGTAGCGCGCTGGCGAGGTTGATTAACATTGCGATGATGGCGGTTACCGACAAGGTGAGTGGCTCCGGCGCCTCCCCGGAGATCATTTTCCATATCGCGGTGCCAAATGCCGCAACTGCGGGAATGAGGATGAGGCCGGCCAGGCCGTAACTGGCTTTCCTCCTGCTTGCTACCGACCAGCCCAGGGCGGTGAGCACAAGCATGTTAATGAGGAAGTCTTCAAGGAAGTCGGCGGCATCTGCAAAGAGTGCGACTGAGCCAATGATTGAGGCGATCACCAGTTCAATGATGAAGCCGATGAGGTTTAGGATGGCAACCCAAGCAACGATTCGCCGGGCACGAGTGTCAAGATTCTTAGCGGTATACACGAGCATAGATTTTAGCTAATATCTTCAGATGCTTCGCGAGTCATCTTTTCCGCTGCGCTGGTTCTTATTGGTGCGCGCTGGTTCCCTCTGACGGGGCACTAATCGAACGAAGTTAATGTGACCGGATAGCAATAACAAAACACCTTCCGGGGATTAGCCGGAAGGTGAAATGTTGTGCGTGAACTAGCTACCTAAATAATGAGGAAGCCAGTTACTGTGAGCCGGGTGGGTCCCCGCCGTTTAGCGGGGCCCACCCGCACTTGCTTATGCGCGACGACGCCGCTTGGATACAACCCAGGTTCCCGCAGCGAGCAGGACCACGCCCACTACTACCAGGCCTTGAACTGCCGAGCCGGTGCGAGCCAACGGAGGTGGGGTGTCCTTGGTGTTAGTAACCACGTACCCCTCGGCTGCGCTACCACTGATGGAAGGAGTGTAGCCAGGAACCTCTACCTCAACCACCGTGTAGACAATCTCGGTCTTCTCACCATCAACCGTCACATACTTCGGCAGCCCCTCAAACGTACCCTTCCAGCCATTCTCGGCAGTCAGTTCCAAAGACTTATCCGTCTGTTTACCATCAGCCAACAAGTTGA